>JBOGQV010000036.1:0-6869 GCA_050749145.1 Nitrosotalea sp.
TCATTGTGTTGGAATACTTGGCCTATTGCAGACCATGTCATTGCAGAACAGGACAGAGTCTGTTGATATCTATGGTCCAACAGGAATTGAGGAATTTATTGCTGCAAATTTGAAGATACTAAATTTCGGCCTGACATTTCCTGTCAGGATAACCAGAATAAAAGAGGGATTGGTCTTTGACGATTCTGGATATAGTGTTCACGTATGTGAGGCAGAGCACTCGATTCCTGCGTATTCGTACCTCTTTACAGAAAAAGACAGGCCTGGCAAGTTTTATCCAGACAAGGCAAAAGCGCTTGGCATTCCAGAGGGAAAACTATGGCATGAACTACAAAATGACAAGGAGGTTACAGTAGATGGAAAACTTGTGAGGCCTTCTGATGTTATGGGAGAAAAGCGACAAGGCATCAAGATTGGCATATCAGGTGATACAAGGCCTACTGAAAAACTTGCAGAATTTTTCAAGGGTTGTAACTACATGACATTTGATTCTACGTATTCTGATACATTGCGAGACAAGGCAAAAGACAACTATCACTCTACTGCAAAAGAAGCAGCAGAGCTTGCCAAAAAGGCAGGGGTTTCAAATTTAATCCTGACACACTTTTCTGCAAGGTATGAAGATGTAGCCGAGCTTGTAAGCGAGGCAAAGACAATTCATAGTTCCGTTACTGCTGCAAAGGATCTCTTAGAGATAGATATTAAATAAAATGTGGGATACTGTATCTGACAAATTAAGAAAGGCAGAAAAAATTGTATTTGTCACAGGTGCTGGAATTTCACAAGAGAGTGGAATTCCAACATTTCGCGGAAAAGATGGCCTCTGGAGAAAATATGATCCAATGAAACTTGCAACAATAGATGCATTCTATGAAGATCCAAGACTTGTATGGGAATGGTATGAAGAAAGAAGGCAGAACATCTTGAATGCCAGTCCAAATCCTGGACATGTTGCAATTGCAGAGCTTGCAAAATACAAGCAGGTTTTTGTTCTGACACAAAACATTGATGGACTACATCAGAGAGCCGGTAGCACAAATGTCTATGAATTACATGGTAGTATAATTACAATCAAATGTACTGTCTGTGATTTTAAAAATAAAATAACAACAGGATTTTTGCAGCTTCCTCCACTTTGCAAATGTGGAAATATTCTAAGGCCTGATGTTGTCTGGTTTGGAGAAGCTCTTCCCCAAGATGTATGGGAGTCTGCAATGGTACAGGCAAGCACTTGTGATGCAATGATTGTTGTTGGAACCTCGCTTGAAGTCTCTCCTGCAAACCTTTTGCCAGTCTACGCCAAGCAGAATGGCGCAATGATAATTGAGGTAAACGTAGAACAAACCCACATGTCATCAAGTATGGATCTTTCCCTGAGGGAATCTGCTGCAAAAGCCCTTCCTGGACTTGTTGATATCGTAAATTCCTAGGAATGATAATCTACAAGTTTTGAAGATTAATTCTACAAAGATGAGACAAAATCCGAATTATTCGGGGTACAGTAACAATAAATTATATAATTTGAAATTAATTCATGAAATAAATCACACTAATTATTAAATAAGATGAGAACGTATAAGAAACAATGCGGAAAGATGCAAATTATGACAAATGAATTTGCGTGACCCTGCGAAAAACTGTACATAGTCAAGTACAATGTGTTTGTACGAACGGCAAGAGAATGCTTTAGCCTATACAGGGTCACGCCATTACACCCCTTTCATGTTTTTATAAAATTCTAAATCAAATGCAACAAAATCTGCCCGGTATTTCTTATTGTGATAGTATTCCAGTTATGGTAGAGTTTTGTGCATTAGACGGAGCATATGCAGATGCATGCAATATTCCATAAACAGAATTGTCTATTGTCATTTCTATGATATGCGGTGTGTTTGGAACATCTTTTACTTCAGCTGTAAACTTTGAAGAATAAAACGTACCAGTAAACAATACAGTATCACTATTTCTCATTGTGACTGTAACTGATTTTGTCTGGCCAGATGTATCATCAAAATTTAACATGGCATTATTTCCTTGATTTACTGTAGTTAGCTGGACTGTACTGTAGTACGATGGAAGTGTTGGCAACGCGGTTGCACCAGGTATAGTTGTACCATCGCTACTAGAATAAGGATAAATCGTAAGACCACTTGTAACGTTGACTGGTGGAGAATTGGGTTTTGCTGTCAATTGGATTACTTGAACAGGATCGCCTACTTTAGCAGGACATTGATCAAGTTGGACTATTCCTGTTAGTTGTGTTTTTCCATTTATTGTTTGAGCCAAATCAGGAACAGAGATCTGACATGTGTTACCAGTCTTCTCAAAGACCTGTCCAGTATAGTTTTTCTGGGTTACATACTGTGGAGCAAGTTGGTAAACAGAAGTTGGAGCATTATTTGATCCTGCAGAATTAGCATCAAGAAGCTTTCCACCCATGCTTATGTCTTTGATGGCAGACTTTGATGCATTGATTACTCCTTTGTCACTTGTGGCTTGATCAATTTTGTCCTTTACTGTATCAAGTGATGGTACACTCTGGAATAATTTTGAAGAGTTTGGTATCAAGATGACTAGAGTAGCGATTATAATTCCAATAATGATCAATTTTCCTATCAAGCAATTTATCTCGTAAGGTTTTCATAAAAAAGCGCAAATGTACACTAGTTGAGCAAGTGTGATAAAATTTATCCAGTTATTTCCCTGTCGTCAGGGGCAAGCCAGTCCATTATCTTGTCCAGATCCTTGGAATGAAGTATCACCTTGATTGGACCCATGGCAGACTCTTCTGCCTCTTCACATATTGCAATTACGTCTACAAATGCTGCCTGTTTGTTGAGGTAAAACCAGGTAGTGTCTCCTTTGGTATTGTATCGCATCTGCCTTCGGTAAACCCGGTTGCTTCGATGCTTTTTGATTGTCTCTTGTATCTTTGAAATGGATTCTAGTTCATGGGATATTGCTTTGATGCTTCCTTCCTTGTATTGATAGTCTGTTTCCAATATGACTTTGGATACGGCAAGCCTTACCTTGTCTGGATCTTCAGATGGGTTTACTGCAGCATAGACTTCAATCTTGCAGGTAACCTTTGGAATCTTCAAGTCATCCAGCCTTTTATGATATTGTACGAAGTACTAACCAGTTCTTCAATTGTCATATTATTGTTGGAGATTGTTTCATCTGCAAGTGCAATTGATTCACTCATGCCAACTCCAATCTCCCTTGAATCCCTTTTTGTAAAATCTTCGCGATCAGAAGGGGCATCAGATCTGCCACGTACTGTTAGAAACTTGTACCTTGTATCACCTGATGCATGTATTGCAAGAACTTTGACTGTGCCAATTTTTTTCAGTACATTAACTTCTGCAAGTGATCGTACTCCATCTACAAGTACAACATCAGACTTGGAACTTTGGATACCATCTTTTATGAGCTCTGCAACTGCACCTGGACCATTTTTTTCTCGTAGCTCAATCATGAGCTTTCCAAGATTTTCTCCAGTAGGCTCTATCTTTCTTCTTGTTGCCTCTGCCCGTACTGCATCTCCCATTGTAATTTTGTCAAACCCTTTTGATTTTAGGCCCTCGGCAATAGTGGTCTTTCCTGCACCGGGCATTCCTGTAAGGCATACGATTAGTTTCACACTCACAAATTTCATTCCCTAGTCTATGAAGCTACCGAAAATCATTATAGATGCCATAATCTGAATTTCACTAATGCGTGCTTTTGTTGCAGTAGAGATTCAAGATGACAAAATTTTGGATGCAATTGTCAAGATCCAATCTGAATTTAAGATAAAGGCAACTGCTGTAAACAAAAAAAATATGCACTTTACTCTATTGTTCCTAGGAGAGATAACCGAAGAAGCTGCATCGAGTGTAAAAAAAGCCTTGTCTACTATTTCATTCAAGTCAATTGAGGTAAGATTTACTCATGTTGGTGCATTTCCAAATTCAAGATCCCCTCGAGTGATATGGATTGGAGTAGATGAGACAGCATCAAAGCAACTAGTAGATCTTGCATCCCAAGTAGAAAAAAAACTTGAACCCCTCGGATTCAAATCAGACAAGCCTTTCAAGGCACACCTGACAATATTTAGAATCAAAAACAAAATAGATGACATTTCAGGTATAATAGAAAAATTCAAAAAAATTGATCTGGGAAACTATACCATGACAGAGTTAAAGTTCAAGCAAAGCATCTTAACTCCTAATGGACCAATATACTCTGATTTACAGGTGGTTTTAGCTCAATGAGTAATATTTTGGAACAGGCAAGAAAGATATCAATTCCTGCAAGGCAAGAACAAGAAGAGATAGGAGCACTTGCAGAAAAGTTGCTTGCTTTGGTAAAAAAAGAGGCTGCAAATTATCCAGAAGTTATTTCTGTTGAGCTTGGTGGATCTTTTGCAAAGGGAACTTGGCTCAAGGGTAAGTTAGATCTTGATATCTTTGTCAAGATCAAAAAAGATACAGATGAAAAACAATTTGAAAAGATTGGTAGAGAGATTGGATTTTCGTCCATGAAAAAATTTCATCCCTATGTTAGATACTCAGAGCATCCATACGTTGAGGCAGTGGTTGAGGGCACCAAAGTAAATGTTGTTCCTTGCTATGATGTAGAAAAAGGACAGTGGAAGAGTGCAGCTGACAGATCATCATTTCACACTAGATTCATACTTGAAAAATTAGATGAAGAAAAAAAGAATGAGGTAAGACTGCTCAAAAAGTTTCTGAGAGGAATCGACATTTATGGAGCAGAGATAGCCAAGGAGGGATTTGGTGGATATGTTTCTGAAGTTTTGATTTATCATTATGGTAGTTTCATGAAGGTTTTAGAAGCTGCTGCAAACTTTGCTCAAGGACAAGTAATAGGAAGCCCCACAAAAAAATTTGAGACTGCACTAGTATTGATAGACCCAATAGATAGTAACAGAAACCTTGGAACTGCAATTTCTGCACAAAATTGTGGCAAGTTCATACTTGCAGCAAGAGCATACCTGAAAAAACCATCACTTGTATTTTTCAATGGAAAAAAACCAATCTCAGATACAAAGAATCTGCAAAATGTCCTAGTTGTCAAGTTTGATTACAAATCTAGAAGTCCTGACATAATCTGGGGACAAGTAAAAAGGGGAGCAACTGCTCTTTCAGGCCAACTCGAACTTGGGGGGTTTCATGTATTGCGCAAGAGTGCAACAACAGATGAAACATCAGAGGCCGCAATGCTTTTTCTTTTGCATTCTACAACAATTGAAAAATTACTGGTCAAAAATGGTCCAGACGTATTTAGAAAAGCAGAATCAGAGAATTTTATTTTACGAAATTCCAAGAACAAGCTAACATGGGTTGATGACGATGGAAGAATCTTGTCTCTACAACAAAGAGAGTTACATGAAGCAAAAAAATTCTTACAGTCCCTTTTGAAGAAAAATTTGTCAAAGGCAGGCATTCCAAGTGGAATAATCCCAGACATGAAACGTAGTTTTAGGGTGTTAGAGGGCAATCAGGTGACAAGCAAATCCATTAAAAAGGCTCTGGCTGAGTTAACCTCTACCAATGGACTCATCTTTGGTCTCAACAAGTAAGCTTGTCAAAGAACCATACTCACTGATACTAGGATACCCCAAGGCCACAAGGGGCGAGCTTGCAAGAAGACATGCAGAACTTAAAAAACTTGGAATAACCAAGATATCATTTCAGGGCGAGACAATCTTGAACAACATCCATGTCTTGGGCAAGGGATACGTTGGAGTTGTGGTACTGTCAAGGTTTGGCAAAAAAGATGTGGCATTAAAGATTCGAAGAATTGATTCAAGCAGGCAAGAGATGAAAAGCGAGGCAAATCTTTTACAGATTGCAAACAAGGCAGGCGTTGGCCCCAAGCTGATTGCAAGCAGCAAAAATTTCTTGGTGATGGAGTACGTTGAAGGCAAAAAAATAACAGATTGGGTAAGGGAGTTAAAGGGTAGGGGCAGTGCTGCCAAGCTGAGATCTGTAGTAATGCAAGTCTTGGAAGACTGTTATAATTTGGACAACATGCATATTGACCATGGTGAGCTAAGCTACATACACAAGCATGTCATCGTTGGAAAGTCTCCATGTATCATTGATTTTGAGAGTGGCAGCACAAACAGGAGAACATCAAATGTTACGTCAGCTACGCAATCAATATTCATTGGATCCGCACTTTCAAGCATTGTAAAAAATATTATAAAAATTCCAAGTAAGAAGAAAATGATTGGCCCTCTCAAAAAATACAAGCATGATCAATCAAGAGAAAACTTTGATGAAATCCTAGAGATGTTGGGGTTGGACAAGAGTTGACAAGCCAAAACATCAAGACAAACGCTCTAAAAATTTCGCTTACAATAATACTTTCTGCCTTTGCGGTAGAATTTTTGATAGGAATTTCTTCGAACAGCTTGGCACTTGTCACAGACAGTATTCATGCAATACTTGATTCCATAGTTACCATGGTCTTGCTTGTTGCTGCCAAATGGTCTACCAAGCCACCGGACAGGGAACACACCTATGGGCATGGAAAGATTGAGACGATGGGCAGTTTTGTTGCAGGAATCATAATTCTTGTAATTTCATCGTTTTTTGTTTACGAGTCAATATCAAGATTCCAAGAGCCAAAACCCGAGGTTTTGCCAGGAGTTCTTGCAATAATAGCGGCAGTCTATACTTTAGGTTCAATATTTTTCAGGATTGTCATCCTAAGAAGGGCACTACAAAAAACAGACGGCTCCTCGCTTAGGGTAGACTTGTACCATGCGTTCATGGACATGGGTGCAACATCTGTTGCTTTGGTAGGAATCGTATTTGTGATAATGGGATTCTACCAGGGTGACAATATCGCTGCAC
>JBOGQV010000037.1:0-6123 GCA_050749145.1 Nitrosotalea sp.
CCAACGTAGCTCAGCCTGGCTAGAGCATCTGACTTGTAATCAGAAGGTCGAGGGTCCAAATCCCTTCGTTGGCTTAATCATGATTTTAAGGAATGTTCCACTTTATCCATGGCAAATTTTAGAAAGGCAGACAACGGTTTTTTTATCCAGTGTTTTTTGTTCCATTCCAAGACAAGCTCGTCATAGAACTTCCATTCTGCCTCGTCTTTTTTGAGGTGAATTGTCATCATGGACTCAAATTCTTTTGTATCCCAATCAACAGGACACAGTTTACTATCCATCTGGACCAATGCTCCATTTTTCATCTGAAATGGATATGACTTGCACACTCCGGGTTTGAATTCATTTACTGTGCATCGAAATATATCGCCAGCCCCTACAAGAAATGTACAGGCTCCATCTTTTTGTTTCAAGGCAAGATCCACCAAGCCTTCTTTTACCTTGATTCCCAGATCAAAGTCTTTTGCACCATAAATTTCAATAAAACTCTCAGGTGCCAATCCGAGCCCTGTTGAAAGCCTGTAAACATCATGAGCATTGACAAATATCGTATACTCTTTGCAGCAGTTGGTATGACATGAAATGCATGGGAATTCCTTTGTACCAGCGCTTGTGGAAACTGTCAGGTTTTACCACTACTTGTCCCAAGTTTTATTCCTATAGATTGACATTTTATCTGAAAAGTAAATTACAATATACCGAATGATTGCAATTAGAGTGACATGCGCAAGATAACATATTTGATAGCAATCGCGGTAGCAGTTTTTGCAATTGCAGTCATGGGAGATATAGGATTTTACTATATGACAGGACAAAACCAGAAACCTGAATCTGTAAAATTAGTTTCCCAGTCTAATGTGCAAAATTTGAATCTCGTAAACGATTGTATGCAGTTTCAGACACTAGATAGTTTGACTAGTTGCAAGGCATCAATTTCTCTTCTAAAAGAACAATGCAAAAAACCAGATTATTCAGATATGCAAATTTGTAAAGACTCAAGAATTGACCAGTTTTTAGATACAGTAGATTTTAAAATAATTTCGGCACAGAACCAAATGACTGAAGTATCAACTGAGCTGAACAGTTCAATTTCACATCTTGTCAACCTGTGTATCCAGTCAGACATTTCATCATGTCAGCCAACAATGATGGAGCTAAAACAAGAGTGCTCCATGGAAAAATTAGGCTCAATTCAGGCCTGCCAAGACCCGCGAATTGATATGATAATCTCAAAAGACATCAACTACACTACAAATCCGGATTATTTTCAGGACCAGGTATTGTCGTTTATTGACACATGCTCAAAAGCAAGTGGAAATGATTCTATTACCACATGTGCCACCACTGCAAGACAGGTGATGAGTCTATGTCACACTGGCACCACCCCTGCTTGCAATGACGATAGACTGCAACAGATAGCAAACATGGGTCTAAACTCTGTCATAATATCAAAGATAGAACAGCTAAACAGCAAGCTGCAGACTGTTCTTGATAAATGTTCTAGTAAAATCTTGAACCAGACCGAATGTCTTGACTCTCAGAATACAATCAATGAATCTTGTAATGGCACCCTCAAGCCATATTTTCCAATATGTTATGACCCAAGGATTCAGAGTTTGACAAAATAGAAATCAATTTTGGAAAAAAAGCCAAAAAGTTAAGTAACGTAAATAGGATTAAAATGGGGTGGAAAAGGGGTTTATTCTAATCAACTGCGAACTAGGTGCAGAAGATTACATCATTGAAGAGCTCAAGACAATACCACAGGTAAAAAGTGCCCATGTCACGTTTGGTGCATATGATGTGATAGCAGAGATCCAGGCAAAAAATTCTCAAGAGTTTGATCAGATACTATCACACAAGATACGTGTCTTGTCCCAGGTGATGAGCACCATGACTTTGAAAGCCACAACCTCAGAATCACAATAAAATATTTCCCCTGTCAGATAATTTTAAAAAAAATTATTATAAAATCATGCTAAACTTAGCTTGTTCAAATTATTACTGCACAAATTCAAGTGTGTTTTTGCGCTTGATATCATCAAATGTCAGACTCGTTTTTGACAGCAGTTGACGACATCGACAGGAGGATACTAGAGTTGCTCATGGAAAATGCAAGAATTCCTGCACGTCAGATAGCCATTAAACTTCGAAATGAAGGACATGATATCCAAGACAGAGCTGTTGCATATAGAATTGAGAGATTAGAGAAAAAGCAAATAATCAAAGGCTATGAAACAATTCTTCGTCAGTCAGTTGTAGAGGACTTTGAGGCACTATATCTGAAATTCAAGGCAACAAAATCTGCAGAAAGTCTTACAGACCAGGTGTGCAATTTTGTCAAAGACCTGCCAAATTGTTTGATGACTGCAACCGTTACTGGAAACTGGAACCTTTTGATTTTGACTGCAAAAGACGAATTGGGGAAAAAATGTGAAAAACAGATCATTGACAAGTTCTGTGAATACATTGAAGATTATAGAGTCTGCAATTTAAAATTCGAGTCAATTAACACGCTTAACATGCAGTCAGTCATGATATGATAGAAAATATTTTCTCCAGCACCTGTGTGTTTCTAGTCAGAGCATTGTGTTCAGCATCAATCCCCGCATAGGAATATTTGTTGATAATTGGTCGCAAGTTAGAGTCTTGTGATATTTTTTCACAACTTGATTTTGGTATTGTTCCATCACCAATACATGTACCATAACTTACACTTGTAGTGCCAGAGGAGATGTTTTCATTTATGTGACAAATTGTTTTGTTTTCTGCCATCTCACCTGATATCAAATGAATGTCTTCAAAAGTAGATTCTTCCCATTTGTGTATCAAACCATCCTTCCAGGATTTGGCTCGAGATACCATGGCTTGGTTTAATGACTCTGATTTTTCATAAGTTTCTCTCAAAGAGAGCATTTTATTTTGTTTAGAGTAGAACCCTTTGCCTGTATCATCATAGTGATTAAATGGGAATAATTGGTACAAACCCTGCCAATTTACAACAAGCGCTTGAAACTCTTTTGGGTCAAGACCTATGGGACTAGTCTTTGGCAGGGGAAATTCTATGCCATAGTTCAGAGATGCGTAGACTTGTGGTACGCCATCAAAGGGCGGTGCGATGCAGACAAGCTTTGATACCAAGTCATGGCTTGAAGGTTTCAGGATACAGTCAAGGGCGACAAGGTTTCCCATGCTGTGCGATACGATGATCACATCATTGGTTTTTGATTCTTCCTTGATTTTGACTACAAATCGTTCTAGGGCATCAGATGCAATACCAATATCTTTTCTGAAATCATAGGGAAAGGCATACAGTGTGTCTCCATTTTTAATAGAGTCATCAGTATTCTGGAATGCAAATCCACGATTTTCAAAAAAATTAACCAGAGGCCCATAAACTGGAATTTTATCTGAAATATCAAGCAGGATACTCTTAGCTTCTACTAGATTTCCTGCCGCATCATTGCCGTTAGAGTCAAGCTTCAAGTTCATTATTCCCCCTGTGATTGTTGGTACTAGGTAATTTCCGTTAACATATAGTTTAGAGCAACCAAGGCCTGGCAGAAAAATTACCTTGAGTGGCACAACATAGCAGACATTAGATTAGTTTTAAAAATTGCCGTCAGGGATAAGCAGATCTTTGGCTAGCCAAGATCAGTTTTGCAATATAATCCACTTAGAGTATGATAATTATACTAGTAAACAGAGGGTTATCTAGTTGGATAAAATCGAATACGAAGGTACAGTTTGGGCAATAAATCATGGTTTGCCACAGCCTTTGCTTGATCATTGCATCAAGAAACTAGTCGACTATGGAGTAAAAAAAGAAGATATCCAAATTACAGATGCCCCATCAGATGTCAAGGTGGGAACCATAGTAGTTGACGTGTATCCATACCACATTGAAGTTGGCAAGGTAAGAACTACAAGAAATGATTCCTATATCAGCGGTAGCATAATGATAATAGAGCTAAAAGCAGACCCAGAAGGAAAATACATAGACTAGCAAAACAGATTCGTTTTTCAACTTATCATATTTGTAATTGATTTTAAACGCATAATTAGACAGGTCTTTCCTATTTACAAACAATTGAAGTTAGAAAGAAAAGACATCTATTTTGTAATTGGAGTATCAGTTGTTTATTGTTCACTCTCTGCAGTTTTCTCACTTACAAGTATTATTCTTCCAGATAAAATAACCATGGTAAACCCAATAGAATACGGCAGTCTGAACATAAAGGAAATTGGCGGGCATTTCATTTGGGGTGCTGTCGCAGCTTTTGTGACACTTCGAGTGCGATACATATTGCTTGGGGGACTGCTTGCAGTTTTGATAGACTCTGATCATCTAGTTGGCTTGTTGCATATAGAAGGAATACCAAGAATAAGTCATTCCATAACATTTGCAATAATTGCAACTGTTGTTCTGATGTTGGTGTTTTCAAGAAGAGACTATCGTTTAGGAACCATAGTTGGGACAAGTGTTCTGACCCACATATCATATGACATCTTTGATGGCCCGTATGGATTTCCGATTTTAACGCCTTTTGTAAATACAATAATTCAATTGCCAAGAATAGACTGGATGGTATTTGAGATTGCGGCAATTGTCATAATTGGAGTTTCAAGTTTTATAATCACGAAAAAAGAATCTGCTCAAAAAAGTACATCCGTTCAATGAGAATCAAATAGACATTTAGTTTTCAAATAGATTTATTTCAGATTACACTCTGGATTCATCGTGAGACGAAAAAAGGCTCCAAGTAAAATCCCACTCATGCCAATAGCAATAGGCTCAGGTGTAGTCATTGTAGCCATCGTAATACTTGTCAACTATTACCTTGACCAGACAACTCTTTCAGGCCAGAGATTTGGAGACCAATTGGCACAAATCCAGTCGGACCTAAAAAATGAAACCCAGATCTTTGACCAGAATCTCACAGAATACCAGAAGGGTCAGATTTCAAAAGACCAGATGTTAAAGATTACAGATGATCATATACTTGCAGTCAAAAACATACTTCCAAGATATCAAGACCTAAAGGCCCCCGAATTGTTCAAGCCATCTTTGCAGTTGTTTGAGTTATCTACTGAGACACAGATTCAAAGCGACCAAACCCTAAGAGACTGGATTACAACAGGGGATAATGCAACTAGAGCAAAGTCAGGCCAACAGTTACAACAATCATTCCAGTATGAAATGAATGCACTCCAGTCATACGAAAGTGCAAAAACTGGCGGCTCACAATAAGCCTTTTTGATGTGCAAAATCTAAAATGCCACCCAAGTTACCAAGAATTTCTTTTTTCTCAAGTGGGACAGGTGATGGAAAAATTATTCCAAGTGTTATACTCAACATGTCATGGTCTGTATGAGATATCAAAATTTTATGGTGCTCAACTTCTTTTTCTGTCACCAAGTTTTTCCAGGCCATTACTCTAGTGTAGACCTCTTGTAATTGCTGCTCAAGATAAGCAAGATTCATTTCTTTTCCATCTTCAAAAATATTAAACTTGACAAGAGGCAGCATCAGATACCCGCCTTTTACAGGATCGTGGTTTTTTAGCATCTCTTGTATCACTTGTTCTGCCTTGTCTTCTGGCTGGATATCACCATACTCTGGCGCAAAATAACCTGCAAGTGTCTTGCGAGAATCGTAGATCTTAAAATAAGCGTCTTCTTGGTCTATGGTCCACATTGTACTATGCAGTGACTTTCTCTGCTACCTGATTTATTTTGAGTGTACTAAGACACTTGCCGCAGAAATATTCTTTTCCAGTGTTAAATATGGTAGGATTTTTGCACTTGGGACATTCCTTGTTTACTCGATTAACCTCAATTGGCATGATAACATCTTGAACCAATTCTTCAAAAATACATGTGGTCAAATTTAATTTGCAATTTCTCTAATTACAACAGATCTCAGCCGTGAAACTAGCAAAATCAAACATTATAAACTATGTAAGGAAAATCTAGTTTGTGATTCCTCCGACAACAAGACAATTCATTGACAGTCTAATTGATTATTACATAAGCGAGGCAGCATCATACAAACAACTCGCAATGACATACTCTGAAGAGATAAAAGATGTTAATGCAAATGCATTTGGAATCATAGTAGGT
>JBOGQV010000038.1:0-3948 GCA_050749145.1 Nitrosotalea sp.
GTACCAGGAAGTCCGGGAATTGTTGAAGAGGTTGAAAAAGCATTGAACATTGCACATGATATTGGATATCCTGTTTTGCTCAAATCAGTTTTTGGTGGAGGGGGTAGAGGAATTAGGCTTGTACACAATGAACAAGAATTGAGAGAAGCCTTCGAGATTGCTTCTGGAGAATCCAAAGCAGCATTTGGCAAATCTGCATTATTTGTTGAAAAATTCCTTCCAAAAATAAGACATATTGAATTTCAGCTAGCACGTGACAAACACGGAAATGCAGTACATATCTTTGAACGTGAATGCTCTATCCAGAGACGACATCAAAAACTCATAGAAATGTCCCCCTCACCTGTAGTTGATCAAAAGATACGTGATGAAATAGGGGCACTGGCAGTAAATGCTGCAATAGCAGTAGATTATCACAATGCGGGAACAGCAGAATTTCTAAGACTAGATGATGGAACCTTTTACTTTATCGAAATAAACGCAAGACTACAGGTTGAACATCCGGTAACTGAATTAGTTTCCGGTCTTGATCTTGTGAAATTACAAATTGATATTGCAAATGGAGAAGAAATTCCTTTCAAACAAAAAGATCTCAAAGTAAATGGTTGCTCAATAGAATGTAGAATAAATGCAGAGGATACATTCTTGGACTTTGCACCTTCAACTGGAAAAATCTGGGACACTAACATCCCATCTGGTCCGGGAGTTAGAGTGGATACATATCTTTATCCTGGTTGTACTGTGTCGCCATATTATGACTCACTTATGGGGAAACTTATCACTTGGGGACAGGACTTTGATGAGGCAAGACAAAGGATGGTACTTGCACTATCTGATTTTTACATAGAAGGAGTTGAAACAGCAATACCTCTGTACAAAACCATTCTCAATAGCAAGGAATTCATTAATGGTGAATTGTCAACAGACTTTCTTGACAGGTTCAAGATACTCGACAGGCTACAGAATGATTTGAAAAATGAAGCATCCCAGAAATCAGAATCAGCACTAGCTGCAGTACTCATACATTCAGAATTTCTCAAAAACAAGATAAAACCACGCAAGGAACACAGCGTCAGGTGGAAAACACAAGTGGACAGGCATTGATATGAAATTCAAACTAGAAAATACTGATGAAAGCTTGGATGGAGAAATTGTAAAATCCATAGGTAATAATGAATTTATTCTGAAAATCAAAGGAAAAGAACGCGACCTTAAGATCATAACAATGACTCATGATAAAGTTGAGTTTATGCTAGATAGCGTTTATCACATTACAAAATATCTTGAAAATAGCACTAACCGAATAACTCTTGTTGTTGATGGAGTAAAGCTGACCTTTAACAAACGTCCCGAGATGGACAAAATTGTTTATAAAAATTCTGGAGCTGATTCTAGTTCTGATTCTCAAATAAATCTCAAGAGTCAAATTCCTGGTAGAGTTGTATCGATAAATGTAACTGCTGGCAATAATGTGAAGAAAGGAGATGTAGTCTGTGTTTTAGAATCTATGAAAATGCAAATTTCAATCAAATCTCATAAAGATGGTGTTGTCAAATCAATAAAAATGAAGCAAGGTGCATCAGTTGCAAAAAATGATGTTCTTGCAGAGATTGAATAAATATTTTTAAAATAAATTAAAAGAGATTTTATTTCTTGAGGAAGTTTATGATCTCTTGGTAATTTGGTTCTATCAATGGATTGTCTGAAACCCATTTGTAGACTATGGTTCCATCTTCATCAACGATGAATACAGATCTCTTTGCTGCATCATATCCCTTTACGTGCAACAAGTCAGGCATTAGGATATCATAGTCTCTTATTGTTTGACTTTTGTAGTCTCCAAGTACCGGAAAATTAAGATGTTGAGATTCCGCAAATGCTTTATTTGCAAATGGACCATCATTACTAATTCCTATTACTTGAGCTCCAAGTTTTGATATCTGATCCCATTCGTCTCTAAAAGTACACATTTCTTTGGTACATACAGGAGAGCTTGCGGCTACGAAAAATGAGAGAACTACTTTTTTTCCTTTAAACTCATCCAAGCTTCGCATTTTTAATTCTGTATCTACTAAGGTAAATGGTGGTGCTTTTTGTCCGACATTTATCATAAAGTAGGTTTTGTTACTGTCATATATCAATCATTTTAGAAATTAAAGTGATTAAAATCCATTAATATGGAAAATTGAATATATTATTCAATTTCAAAGAAATTATTGAAAAATTTGTCAGCAATGAAAATTATGATCGTATAATGTGCATAGCTTTTTATATTCTCCGACTGGCTTGTTAGCTACTTTGGTAGGAGAAGCTGCAAGTAGTTTCAGTCCAATCTTATTGTTATTTACATTTGCAATCGTAGCAACAGGGCCAACCCTAATTCTTTCTAGAATGATTGCACCCAGAAAAACTCCTAATCCAGTCAAATTCTTGCCCATGGAATCTGGTCAAGTTCCACAAGGTGAAGGACGTACTCACTTTATGATGCAATACTACTCATTTGTCTTGATGTTTGTTGTATTTGATGTTGCATCGATCTTTTTGTATGCCTGGGGAAGTAGTATTCTTAATTTGCCAAAGTCCGCAACTTTGCCAATAATTGGATTTCTAGCAATAATTTTTGCTGCATTTGCCTTTGCCTTGTATCAAGCAGGAAGGAAAGACATTTGGTAACTTTTAAATCGAATGTAGAAAGGATTCGGGATAGGGAAGAATAATGTTAAAAGAGTTACTTAGTCCAGATACCGCACCGCATGCTACTAACGTTCTAGTTGGAAAACTTGGTGATGTTCTTATCAAAGCAGTAGGAAAACCATTTGACATGGCCATTAATTGGGGCAGAATTTATTCATTATGGCCAGTACACCTTGAGACTGCATGTTGCAGTGTAGAATTTGGAGCTGCCTCAAGTCCTAGATATGATGTTGAACGATTTGGTATTATCGAAGCATTTGGTTCTCTCCGACAATGTGATCTCATAGTTGTAATGGGAACAATTACTAGAAAAATGGCTCCTAGATTGAGGATGGTATATGATCAAATGCCAGATCCAAAATATGTCATAGCAATGGGAGCATGTGCAATAACTGGAGGATTATACTTTGATTCGTATAATGTACTCCCTGGAATTGATGGGGTTCTCCCCGTTGATGTTTATGTTCCAGGATGTCCTCCAAGACCTGAAACACTAATCCAAGGATGTATGTTACTTCAAGAAAAAATAAAACGGACGAAGGCTAAATAGCAATGAACTCTGGAATTGACAAGGACGTAGAAGTTAAGGATACTGCAGAGACACATTCTGACAATTCTGAAAACACTAAACCCGATTCTATGTCAAAGGATGAAGCAAAGAAATTCTATGAAGAAAAAGGATTAGACTTGTCTCCTGATGTTCCTGTTAAACCGAAACCAATTCCAGCATTTGAAAAATCTTTGGCAGATAAAATTTCATCAAAATTTGGTGATAAAATACATGTGGATTATGTAAGATCTGACCGAATTAGAATAACTACTAAAAGAGAAGATATCGTGGATGTTGCTAAATTCATACGAGACGAACTAAAGTATGATCATGCTGAATCTGTATCTGGAGTTGATTATCCAGATTCAAGTGAAATTGAAGTGATATATCATCTAGGATCTTATACTGATGAAAAACTTGGAAGACAAATTTTTGCACTTGCGACTCGAGTTCCAAGAGAAGATGTTCCAAATCCGGGTTCTGATTCAACTAGGATGCCTTCATTACGTGATGTGTTCTATAGTGTAGAATTCCATGAACGCGAATGTTTTGAAATGTTCGGTGTTTACTTTGAAGGTCATCCTGATATGAGAAGATTGCTTCTACCAGAAGATTGGGCAGATATACCTCCATTTAGAAAAGATTTCAAGATAAAGGGAAGATAAAATGACAACACAACTACCTCCAGGAATGCATCTTGAAAC
>JBOGQV010000039.1:0-2426 GCA_050749145.1 Nitrosotalea sp.
CCTATACCTTCTGTCTTGGTACAATATGTGGAGATTCCAATCAATCTGTCTAGGTTGGGAACCACTTCTTACTCTATTGTCACATTGATGTATTTTGATACCGTAACATCATGATATCTTGCACCAGCTAACACTTGATATGTTCCTGGCATGGAAAAGTTGTCTGCAGATATTGTAATCTTGACAGTCTGTGGTTTGTCAACTGTAACTATGTTTTGTTGAGGCGTGATTGAGAGTGTCTGTGGTCCTACTATGTTTGATGTCAGTATTGATACTGGGGCGTCAAGCTGTTCTTGTGGACTGATATCTAGCGAAACGGTCACATTTTGTCCATGGTGTACAATAATTGAAGCATCAGATGCGGTTATACTGATCGGTAATGCAACGCTAGAATCCAAGACTCCGATATTGTTTTCAACCCATTCTGTAAACCAAACCTTGTTGTGATCAACTGTAAAGTCAAGCAACTGTGCTACTCCACAATCTTGTCCCACTCCACAGTCTGACCAGTTTGGATTCTTGGATGGTATGGAATATTCCACAAGTGATTGTGATGCTGGGTCGTAGACTCCCATACTATTTGCAACTTGTTCGTTGAACCATAATCTTCCTTTGTCATCAAAATGGTTCCAATATGGTCTTGATATTGGTGTCTTGATTAGTCCTGATGCGTTACCATATGATGATAATGGTGGTGGGGAAGTTGTGTGTTTTGTGAATTTTTTACTTGCCGGATCAAAATCAAAAAAGTAACTACTTGCAGTATCCATTATCCACAACTTGCCAGATGAATCAATTGTTATTCCGTTTGGTGCTTGAATATCTTGAGGCAAAGAATACTGGGTAGAGTTGCCAGTCTTTTGGTCGTAGCTCACAAGACTTCCTCCCTGCTGGTATATCCAAACTGTATACCATATTTTTCCTGCAGAATCTGTAACCATTGAACTTGTAAAGTTGTAATTGCCAGGAGATGGAATGTTGGTAACACCAAGGTCTGGACCTATGTGATCTGTAGTAAAGACTCCAATCTTTCTTCCAGTAAAGTCATTGATGTATGCATTCTTGCCATCGATTAGGAGCATCTGTGGGAAAGAGCCATCTGATGTATCACTCTTGGGGAATGCAAATCTTTGATAGCTCTTATCCACTGGATTGAACTTCCAGACTAGACTGTGCTGCGAATCTGTGATCCAAATATTTCCATCTTGTGCGATACCAAGACCCCACATCATAGATTTTTCTCCTTTTTGCCATTGTACATTTGTAAATTCTTGGAATGATTTTGTAGTAAAGTCAAACTTGCCCAAGTTTCCAGTGTTTGATTCTGTAAACCATACTGCTCCTGTAGGATCTGTCATGATTGCAAGTGGTTGGGTACAAGCGGTTGGAATCTTGAACTCTGTTATGTATTTGGTTGATTTGGCAGGACCTGTTTCACAAAAAGTTGCTCTCTTGGCATCTGGATAATTGTCAGCAGGTGTTCCGGTAATTGTTGTGTCTGTAGTAGGCTTTTGGGTCTGGGTTGCAACTCGACCTCCTCCCAAAAATGCAACACTTACTGTAGAAACGATGAAAATTGCCATAAATGCTAATGCAAGAATCTTCTTGGTGTTCTTGTTCACAAAATCTTGGCTGTTTTTACCTTGTTATATCTTTATACGTAAAACCCATACGCAAAGGATTACTCTGGATTATTTTCTCTTGATTGATAGAGTTTTTTGAACTTCGTTTATGCTGCTTAGGAATTTTTGTTTTGCTTCGTACTCGTCTGTTACCTTGATGACTATCTCTGACGCAGAAAACATTACATCCTTGACAAGTATTGGAGGGGAGAGTCCTAAAAGCTCGCCTAGTATTGCAAGTATGTTGTTAAAAATTGTATTATTTTTGTAGCGGAAAATGGTATTGCCTTCTGCAACCTTTGGGTTTGGCTCTAGTGGAATGACAAGTTCATGTGAAGTAAATTCTGTTATGAATAGTGCAATGTCTTCTTTTACCTTTGCAGTGAGTTCTTCTTTTAGTGCAACAAGTTTCTCTCTTGCCTTTTCCAGATCAGATGATGCATCGTAATAATCCTGGCCTATCATTTTTGCAAATGTTGATTCTGTTGGACTCTTGAGTGGAATCTCGTGAATTCTAAAATTTACTGTTGCAAGCTCATCTTCTGTGTCTTTTAGTTGTGTTCTATTTTCTCTGATGCGGGATGCAACCTGCTCTAGAAAGGCAAAGTCGGACATTTCTAGCTAAACTCATGGACTACGTCCATAAGGCTTGCCTTGAATTCTTCAGTAGACAATCCCCACTTGCCATATTCGTCTTTGAATGCATCCCATGAAGCTTCTGCTTCGCTTGCAATCTCTAATATTTTTGGTCCGATTGCCTTTGTATTGACAAGTATTTTGACATTAGCTTGTTCTGTCTCTAAT
>JBOGQV010000040.1:0-5129 GCA_050749145.1 Nitrosotalea sp.
TGATCAATACACAGTAGAAGCATACTGTTGCACATGCAAATCCTACTATTATTGATGCCCAAGTTCCAATGAAACCAGAAGCTGGTGTAATTGCTACAAGTCCTGCTACAGCACCGTTAACTGCACCAATGGCGCTAGTCTTTCCGGTATGTGCCCAGCTTAGGAACATCCACCATATTGCTGCGACCGCAGTTGCAATGTTTGTATTTTGGAATGCTTGTGTTTCAAGGAAACCTGCAGATCCTGCACTTCCTGGGTTGAAACCAAACCAGCCAAACCATAGCAAACATGCTCCCAATATTACAAGTGGGATTGAATGCGGTTCAAATGGTGCTTTACCATATCCTATTCTCCTTCCCAAGAACATTGCTGTTGCTAATCCTGCAAATCCAGAGGTAATGTGAATAACAGTACCTCCTGCAAAGTCCTCAGCGCCCATTGAGGCAAGCCAGCCTACTGCAGTCCCTTGACTTCCAAGAGACCAGTTACCGTGGCCTGCAACATCGTAGACAAATGTAGTCCACAATACAACATGTATCAAGAACGCACTCATCTTTACTCTATCAGCATAACCTGCTATTGCAAGTGATGGAGTAATGGCGGCAAACATGAGTTGGAACATCACAAATGCCAAGTGAGGAATGGTTGGAGCATATACATCGGCTGGTGCTATGTGCGAGACATTATTCAGACCTGTCCAGTCTAGGTTACCGATAAATCCAGCAGAATCAGCAGAGGGGCCAAACATAAGAGAATATCCAAAGATTACCCATTGTACACTAACAATTGCATATGTCATGAATGCCTGCAACATTACTGTTAGCGAGTGTTTTCTTCTTGTAAGACCTCCATACAAAAATCCAACACCAGCAGGAGTCATTATCATGACGAATACAGCTGCGGTGTACATGAACGTGGTATCTCCAGTATCAATACATGGACCCTCCTTGTTCACATCTGTCAGTACTTGCGTACAGTGAAGTTCGGTAACATCTTTATCCGCAGGAAGTTTTCCTAACGGACCAAACTGAGCGTGGACATCTTGGATTGCTGTCAATCCAGAGACACCTACTATCAGGGCTGCTAGCACAAAAACTACCGGCCATTTGTGTTTCGTTACTATCTGTAATGGCGATTTAGAAATTGTCTCCAGCATCTTTCGATAGAGATGTTTCACATATATAAAAGGCATTTTATCCTAAAAAAAATAATTTGTGATACTATGCTGAAATGAAATTTTGATTTTCAAATTTTTATGTATCACAAAATTTGAAAAAATTATAAAAAAAATTATTATACAACCTGCAAGGTAGTGGTCGCATGGCAGAAGCTGGAATAGAAATTTTTATCGCTACAGGAGTTGCTCTTGCATTGACAATAGCAATTTACTTTGGTGAGAGAGCTTATAGAAAAGGTTTAGAAAAGAAAGGAAAAACTTGGGGAACATATGGCTTTCGATACGAAGGCCACGGTCACGCCTAAAGTAAATCCCTTTACCACATTTTTGCATATTTTTACAAAAGATAGATTGATTTATTCACAACAAATGTGGAGCATGATATGAGAGAAAATCTCAAAGAAACTGAATACATCGTAGCATCACTTCCTCAAATTTGGGGAATAATTTTAGGTTTCAGGGGCTTTTTCCACAAAACCAAAGAAGGAGTTTTGGTTCTGACAAACAAGAATCTAATTTTTGTTCCACGGTATCTGTTTATCACTCCAAAAGAAAAAGAGAAGCATTTTGGAGAAGGCAAGGCAATGATAGCAAAGATAACAGATTATGATGAAGACTATCTAGATGAAGATCTAACTGAGAATCCAAAATCATGGATAATACCCTTAGATTCTATAAAAGATGTAAAAAGTGTAACAGCAAGAAAGGTGGATTTTTTGAGAATTACGTTTACTGAAAAGGGTAAGACAAAGGAATACGAATTCGGGATTACCAAAACTGTAACAAACTACCCATATAGACAGCCTCTAGTCTTTAAGAACATAGATTGGAACATGTGGATAGATCTTGTCAAATCAGAAATGAAAAAAATCTAAACACAAATAGTGTTATAATTTATCGTCTTTAGGGTTTTGTAGTTTTTGTCTTGCTTGTGTTATAATGAAATCATCATCAACATCTTGCGCTTTTAGGAATTTTACATCAGTTATTTTCTTTTTAAATTTGAATATTTCGAGTTCATATTTTTTCTCCTTTGGAAAATATAATGCAAGCTGTAGTGATGCAGATCCATTATATTCTTCCATAAATTTTCTATAGTGTTCAGAAATCTTCAATGATTTTACAAATACCCATGTTGCTGTAAGGATGCGAGACTGTCCAGATAGTACAAATTCATAGTTGACATCACCTTCAAAGAAACGGATTTTTATTTCATCATCTGGCCAAAATTTTATAATATTATTCCAGGTACTAGAAATTTTTCTTCGGCTGTCAAATATCAGGTAGATACTAGGTCGTATGTCATATACATGATACCCAAGACCTAGAAAATCTTCAAACCAATCTATTTTCCTATCAGTCACTTCATTCCATGAAAGTTTGTATCATATTTAATGATTAGATACAAAACAATTTGAAAAGGAGTTAGATGTTAAATAACTCAAATTATTCTAAATTACACATGGGAAAACGAAAAACAATCAACGAAATAATGAATATGAGTAAAGAAGAACTGTATCAACATTTCAGACAAGAAGATGAGTCAATCCAGTCCACTGATAGAATAGATATGAAACCTTTTGAACATGGTATCAAAATTTTTTATTTTCACAAAGACTCTGAAAAACCATACAAGACACGAGTTTATCTAAATCCAGAAGAATCAGAATCTCTCAAATGACATATAATCAGTTTAAACTAGATATAAAATTAAAATGAAAAAAGTGTGTGATTATAGGAAGGGTTTTGGTTTGAGTTCACGCCACTTGCCACGAGCCCAGAATCCCCATTTCTGTTTGTCTTCATTTGCATAGTAACATTTCTCATTGTGAGGACATTCCATGCATTGTTCAGATGGTTCTATTGCAGGGGCAATGTTGTTTGTAAGCAATGTATTGAGGATTTTTGCTCTACGTTTTGTTTCGTTTAAGAGCTTCTCACTTTTTGGAACATTGAATTCCATTTCGTTTCCTTCCCTATCAAAGTAGACAATCACACCTTCTGGTTTGTCAAACATATACAGATAGGAGTTCAGATGTATGAAATCTGCCGGATATGGCATTTCAGGTAATTTTTCTGAACCTCTAAAGAGCATCACTACTTCATCTTCAACTCTATCAGCTCTTCCAACTAATTTTACGTTAGAACCTGCATCAAGTTGACCATCAATGGGTTTTTCCATGATGCTAAATGCGCTCTTTTGCATAATCTTTGACACCATCTGTTTGTGATTACTTTCAGACGGGTCTTTTCGATCAAGGTATGCGCTTCTTAAACATCCGCTTACCTCATCTACTGTGACTTTCCCTTCGTCAGCTACTTGTGGATTAATTGCTGCAAAGACTTGCTCAATTACATCGTAAACATCTACTCGCGGTGGTGCATCGGCTGCTGCACGATAGTTTTCAATTCCTTCCTTAATTTTGTCTTGAACTTTTCCAACGATTTTTGCTTTTTTGTAGCTAGCTTTGGATTCTGTCATTCTTTTGAAGAGTGGGATTTCATCTATAAAAGGTATTTTATCCTAAAACAATTGTTTTATGATATTATTCTTTATTTTATAATATTTTAAGCAATGATTTTAATAAAAGCATTTCATATGTGCAATGAATCATGACCCTTAAAAAAATAGAGGCAATATTTCCAAAGGAAAAATTGGATGCAGTCTTCAATGCTCTAACAGAGCTTGACATAAGCGGATTTACGTATTTAGATGTCAAGGGAAGAGGCGCAAGACCAAGAGAAATGGTTTCATCAGGTAGAGGAGGACGTGTTGAAGCTACACATAACGTGAATGCACTTATCTATGTAGTAGTCACTGAAAGTCAATTACCAAAAGTAATAGATACAATAACTACTCATGCAGGTACAGGAGCAGCAGGAGAAGGAAAGATCTTCATCTACAACCTTGATGACGCGGTAGACATCGGAACCAAAAAACGCGGCGAATCCTCACTCTAAATTTCTTTTACATATTTTACTTTATACAGATAATATCTTAATCTATATAACACTCCAACAAGGACATAATTTCATGTTTTGGCCTGGAATGGGAGATCCTACAAAACGCAAAAAAATGTTAAGGTTTCTTGCGATTTCAGTTGCGGTAGGAGTGGTAGTTGTTCTGATTAGTACAACAATAATTTCACAGGTTAAGGCACAAGATCCGCTTTATCATAAATGTGTCAATGGCTTGAATATCCAATATCATGTATCTGCCACATTAGATGTTCAAGTAGATGGTAAAAAATGGATAAAACCTGTGGATACTAGCACTGACATTCCAAAAGATTGTGAAAGATCAATGGTCTTTCTAGATGATGGAACCATCCGAGGAGAATGGACAAAGACATACTCATTTGAGGTAGGCCAATTCCTTTGGATGTCTGGTTTTCCTTTGCGAGATATGGATGATACCAGATCAAAAATCTATGTAAATGAAGTAGAATCACCAGACTTTATCCATACAATAGTACAAGGCGGAGTTCATTACAAGGCAGAGTTTTTCACAAAGAATGCAGGAGCACCAACCTTTACACCCCCACCAAAAAGCTGAGTATCAAACAGTTCAAGCCAGACTAGAATTATTCAAAAATAACCATAGTTGAGAATAAATTAAAAATAAGGAAAAAGAGATTTGGGTTTACCAGTATTTACCGTTGTCTGGTATCAGACCAATGCCTTCTCTTTCAAAGTGCTTGTTAAGTTCTGCGACCCATCTTTCTCTTGTGTCGCCACCAAGACCGTGCACTCTGAGCCAGAATGCAATTACTCCGAGAAGGAATACTGAGAACATGATGGTTGCAAATATGTAGACCATCACATCATAGAATAGCGGGTCATAGTTTGGACCTATCTGACCTGCAAAGTTTGACAGTATACCTACGAGCATAGTGAATATCGTGCTCATCATGATTCCAAACAATTTAGGTGCGATATATACATTTCTGTA
>JBOGQV010000041.1:0-2602 GCA_050749145.1 Nitrosotalea sp.
CAAAATGAAAGATCTAGGCCAGTGACTTGATGTAGCAAAGGTTAAGATCAATCAAGGCCATACTATAATGTGGACAGTAAAAAAGAATTCAAGTGTAAGGAATGCGGTACGATATTTAATGATCGTGAGCATTTTGAGAGGCACGTACAAGTACATAAGACAAAACATAGTGGATTCGTACAAAAATGGTATTGGGAAAACTGATCATATTTGAAAAACATAAAATGATTCTTATGTGATAGTATTAATCAGAATAATTTAGTGCAAATACCGTTTGGACTATTAATTTTAGTTGGATGCATCTTAATTGGAATCTATGTGATGGCAGATTATCTCCTGCCAGGCGTGATTTGCAAAATTATTCCTCGTGGTAATGTTAAATCATATCTGGGACAATACAATTCCAATGTGCTCGGGGACATATGTTCTGGAATAACTGGATAACTTCAACTTGATATGACCCATTCATGCTAGAGACTGGGTTTCCATACGTATCTGTTAAAATGACATTAACATTTTTCTCTGAAAGCAACTTGATTGCATCCGTGGAAACATAGCCTCTACCAGATATGACAATTTTTTCATAAGGCATACGAGTAACAAAATATTCTTCTTTTTCTGCATGGCCAAAAAGATCAGTACCATTTCTTAATGAAATTTTGTTATCCTTGAGAGTAATGGATACTCCATAACCATGAAGCAATTTTACGTTATAGTGATTTTTTCTTCCTTTTAGAGTCATTTATTCAATATCGTAAATAAGAATGATTTTGAAATCGTCTTACTATGTTGTAATTGATTATTTTCATAATAGACAAACGTTACAGTGGCATTTGCAATTCCTGCTGTATCAGCTCTAAAAGTTAGGACTGATCCTGAATTGACTTTGGTGATCTTTTCACCCGGATCTACTTTCTTTTTGACAAAGGAGTCTTCAATTCCCACTTGTTTAGTGTCAAGTCTTACATGACTATCAAATGTTACAAAATATAGATCTGTGCGAGGACTAAAATCTACAATAATTGGATTTTTTGAATTATTGATCAGAGTAGCATTTACAGTGAATACATCATCAACTTTTATTTTAGTAGGTTGGACTCGGATATCTTGAATTTCAACGTCAGTTATGCCGAATGTTTGATTTGATATTTGTACAGGCATAGGAGGCAGAAAAAAAGTATCTCCTCTAGGTACTGTAATTATTGGGATCCCAATTACTGCAATAATTAAAATGATTATGACAATTTCTTTTTGTCTACTTTTAAGAGTCATGATTATTGTAACAAAGGAGGTTGCTGTAATGCGTTCCAATCCAAAATTAACTCATAAAGTGAAATTATGTATCTGTCACAGGCACTAATTGTACAGTTGATGCGATTGTTTAGGAATATCGTAGGAATGAGAGGTGTAAACATTACAAATAAGAAAATAGCAAATATGGTTATAATTTTGAACTTCTTTTTCATATCCACAACTTTCTAGAAACAACTAAAATTATACTACCTGATAAAATGAGTCCAATTCCCCACTCAAAATACCCTTCGTAACTCTTGATGAGAATATCTTTTGTAACGCATCGTACATTATTGCAAAGACATTGAACTCCATCACAATTGCCTTTACTATCGGTTAGTTCTTTATTTGCCTGCACATAATTTGGGACGGCATTTCCTAAAATCCAGCACCCAAATCCGATCAGTACTACCGATGGAACAAGGAAAAATAAAATTCGAAGTTTCACATGATCTTTCTATTTTTATCGTTTTAGAAGTTTACGATAAATGACATGTTTTTGTGAGTAAAGTAGGGGTGTTCTATTTTTACTCGCTGTCGACAAAAATGGTTTACCCCCATTTTATGTATAAAAACATGCTATGTGTCGTAAATGTTAAGAACTGTATCTATTTCGTTAAATTATTTTGAGAAAAGTGAGATTTAATTTCTCGGTTTTAATGTACAATACTGATAACCTACACCACCATATGGATACATAACATCATTTGGATCAGTAGAATGACTCAACCCTATACCATGCCCAATTTCATGCATCATTATGTTTTCTACCGTAGCATTATTGTATAATTCAAAATTGCCATTGCATTGGTTATCTCCTACTTGCACTTCTACCAACCCCTTACCCACAGTGGCATGACCTAATACATGCCATCCAAGATCTCTTGCAACAAATTGGACTAGAATATTTGACTGATCCCTATATGGTACGAGTTTTAAATGTAAATTGTCATTAACATTTTCCCATCTTTTTATGGCATCTTCAAAAATTAATTCATAATTAATTGCATTATTTCCTTGTGGAGTTTTTCCTAAATAGACGTTATAGTAAGTGACAATCTTTCCATTCTCAACACTGTAATTGGGATCAGGGATATCTTGCAAACCCTGAGCAAGTTCTTGGTCGAAGTAAAAAGTATTTCCAACTCGGATGAACTTTTTCAATATTTCTGTACTTGGGTTATCCACATTGATCAAATTTTTTTCTGAATTGGGAATTAGAATTATTTTTGCATCTAACAAATACTGAATTTCTTGTACAAATTCATTATCTGTAATCATGCCATTATTCCACTGTATGAAATTATGT
>JBOGQV010000042.1:0-2031 GCA_050749145.1 Nitrosotalea sp.
GAGCCGTGGATCGTTCATGAAATCTTTGGAGCCGAAATATGCCCAGAGCACGCCGGTTTTCGAGAATCTGGCGAGCGCGGCGTCATAGGTACCGCAATGCAGGACGACGCCTCGCACCTGCGATCGCTTGATCGAAGGCTCGATACCAATGGCCCGGGCGGCCGCGGGGGCACTGATCGCGTTGGCCAGTTGCCCCGCAATCTGCGCACCGGCGGAATCTCCCGCCAGGAAGTATTTCGAAGGATCGACATGCAGGGCTCCCGCATGTTGCTGGAGATAGCCGAGCGCCGCGTTGACCTGCCTGACCGGTGCCGGATAGGTCTCTCCCGGCGCCAGCGCGTAATCAACTCCGACGGTCGTGAAGCCCTTTGCCGCCAGAATCCTGAGATAGTTCGCGACCTGATCCTTGCTGCCCGAGACCCATGAGCCGCCATGCACCCATACCACCGTAGGCAACGCCTGGTCGGTATTCTCGACAGCGGCCGGATAGAACACGTCGAGATAGGCGGCCGGGTCGTCGGCGTACCTCTGCTGCAACCGTGCCGCGACGCCGGGAGGAACATACTGCTCCAGCGCACCGGCGACGGCGTCCCCTCCGCGATCGAGCTTGAGGCGCAGCACCAGAGCCATTGGCCATGGGCTTAGCTGGAAGGCACCGTAACTCCCAATCGCCGTAATGCCGATCGCGCCGAGAACTGAAAGAAGCTTTGCCGACATCGATTGTTACCCGGCCATGAGCTGTCGTCCGGACACCATGCCATGTAGCGCCGTACTTGCTACCCCGGATCGTCAGCAGTCAGAGCTGCAGGATCCGCAGCGGAGAGATCCGTCCCAGGGCCATATCGATCAGCGCCAGGAAATTTCCCTTCAGCCGTCCCTTACGGTCGATCCACGGCTCGGGATAGATGCAGCGAACGGAGTTGGCCGCAAAGTTGCGCCACATCAGCCTGCCGGCATGTCGCCACGACATCGAGCCTTTGGCGATGAGATAGACCGGATTGGCAATCTGGGAATAGCCGAAACGAACGCCGGACGTTCGTCCAACCTTGATGCCCAGATGAACTCCGCGCAGCGCGGCGGATTTCGCGAGCCGGCCATACGGCAGCAGGCGGCGGGAGAAGTCGGTATCTTCCTGCCAGCCATAGAGCGGCAGGTTCTCGTCAAACCATATTCCGTCGGATTCGATGCATTTCAACCGAAAGGCCATGTTGCAGCCATAGGCGCCGTAGCAATCGAGAAAGTCCGGATTCGCGGGCTGGTTCGCCTGTTGCGACGACCGAATGATTTGCAGGCCCTGCTCGACACTCAGCCCGGGACCTTGCGCGCCGTCGGCAAGCAGGGTCCCGGTGACGCCGACCACGTCGGGATGAGCTGCGAATACGTTCTCGAGACTCGCCAGGTAGTCGGGCTCGACAAAAAAATCGTCGTCGAAAAACACGATGATGTCGGCCGGAAATGCGGCGGATAGAATCTTGTTGCGTTGTGCCGGCAATCCGACCGGCCCTCGCACGATCACCGCAGGCCTCGGAAAGCGTTCCAGCTTGGCGGCGTCGACATCCCCCGCCCTGGCCGGACAGATCACCAGGCGATCAGGCAGTCGGGTCTGCTGCGCCAGCAGGTCGATCGTGCGAGCCAGAATCTCCGCCCGTCCTGTCGTGGCAATCCCCACCACGATGTTCAATCCCTGTGCCCCCATGCAATTTAATCCAAATATCCTTCCAAAGCCGCCGGAACATCTTGCTTCGGCACGCGTCGCACGAATAGCGCCGTCGCGAACCAATGCCAGCGCAATTCCCGGCGCGTCTTCAATCGTTCCAATCGTGGTAAACGATCCAGGCCATCGCCCGGACTCACGGCCCGGGTAACCAAGACACCTCGCTGCAGCGGACATTCCAAATGTGGTACGATAATACTTGCTGGCGCTTTGGATTCTGCATAGTTTTTCAGAAGATTTACTGGAACGAGGATTATTTAAATAGCGACGTTCCCGCGGCCTGTCCAATCCACCGAGGTGCCCCGTTGATGCTGAAC
>JBOGQV010000043.1:0-5949 GCA_050749145.1 Nitrosotalea sp.
CAGAGAGAGGGATTTGAACCCCCGGGTGCTTGCGCACATAGGCTCTCAAGGCCCACGCCATGCCGGGCTAGGCGACCTCTGCGAGTTTTTTTTGTAAGGACTTGTTAAAATTTGTTTAAGATTGTCGCTTTTAGAACTAAGACATACTATGTACGATGAATAATAAGAAAAAGAAAAGGGACGAAAAATTCTAGTGGTGTGCGTGTGGATTAGCAGAACCGGTTTCCATTTTTACAAAGGTTCCAGCTGCTTTCTCATGGTGTTCCAAGTTGGATTGATCTACCTTGATGGCTTGTGGAGGGCAAACTGAAACGCATGCCATGCACCAAATGCAGTCGTGCTCTCTAATTGGATCAGCCTTATCAGTGTAGTCTGCTCGGTGTTCTTTTTCAGATTCACCGGTTCCAGCAAAGGTTGCATCTATTGTCTTATTTGCAGGAATATCTTGTTCTGTTCTGTACCATTGGAAGACTTGGACAGGACATGCTTCAATGCATGCACCATCTGCTACACATGAATCCCAATCTACAGCTACCATAGTACCACTTACACCCAATGGTTCGATTTTTTCTCCTCGAGCCTTGAAGGACTCGATACAATTTTCATCTTTTGAGGCTTCTGCTAATCTACCAGGGCCCCATCTGAAGTGAAAATGCTCACCATCTGAGTGATTTATTTTTCCAAGTGGGTTGTAACCCTTTGGAAAGTCTTCTGGTATCGGCATGGTTTTTTGTCGCAGGCTATGTTATTTAAACCTAGACAAAACTAAGTGAATTTTGCAATCTCTTTTTCGTGTATATCTTGATTTAACTGATCAACCTTGATTGCTTTTGTAGGACAAACTTCAACGCAGGCCATGCACCAAATACAATCAGCTTCTTTCACAGGATTTGCTTTGTCAGTGTAATCTTTTCTGTCATTCCTACCTGTTTCACCAGGATTTTTGTACCATTCAAAAACTTTGACTGGACAACTTAACAAGCAAATTCCATCAGCAATACATGAATCCCAATCTACAGCTACAAATGTGCCATGCACCCCTATTGGCTTGATCTCCTCACCTGTAGCCTCAGAATCAGATTTTACTTTTGGATCTAATGATGCTTCAGCAAGACGTCCAGGACCCCAAACCAGATGATAATTTTCACTTAGGGGATCTTTGAACTTTTCAATTACTTGATGATTTGTAGGGAAGTTTGGGTCTATAGGCACAGTATCTGAAATTGTTGTTACTTATTTAAAGTGTATACAAGATAAATTCATATCTTTCACAAATCGTCCTAGTTTATTGGGAATTTTCAAATATGATGTGTATCGCAATCCAAATGTAGGTATCTATGCCAAGTGTAACGATAAGTTTGTTTTCATACCAAATGGATTTGCTCCAACAAAAGCAAAAAACCTTGCAGAATTTTTAAAAACGGAATATGTATTTACGTCAGTTGCAAACACAAGATTGCTTGGACCATTAATGGTAATAAATAACAGTGGACTTTTACTCCCACGCAATTGTCATGAAGAAGAAATATCACACTTAAAAAAATCAACTGGTCTTAATGTTGACATACTCGATACAAAACATACTGCATTAGGAAATCTAATTTGTGCAAATGATAAAGGGGCAGTCATGTCTCCTCTCATTCCAACAGAATATGTCAAGAAAGTTGAGGATGTATTACGAGTAAATGTCATAAGAAAAAGAGTTGCCGGATATCATCAAACTGGTGCAATGACAGTAGCAAATTCCAAAGGTGGAGTCATCCATCCATCCACAGAGGAAGAAGACATTAAAACAATATCACATGTACTAGGCGTAGAGTTAGAGCCTGCAACAATTAACGGTGGATCTCCTTATCTTTGTTCAGGCATGCTGGCAAATAACAACGCAATAGTTGTTGGAGGCATCACAAATGGACCTGAGCTTGTAATGCTAACCAAAGCCTTTAGAGTTGAAGACTAGATTCCACGTCATTTAACATAGCATCTATCCTTACCTGTTTTTCAGAACCATCTTCCATGTTTCGAATTATAACGCAATTATTAGCATACTCATTTGGTGCAACTATTATAACACGTTTGGAGGTAGAGGCGATTTCCATCTGTTTTTTCAGAGATTTTCCCGATAGATCCACATCAGTAGGTATGCATTTCAGACGGAGTTGAGAGGCTATACCAATTGCAATTTTTTGCATGTCATCATTGACAAAAACTACAGATATTCTGGCATCTCTAATCTGTAGATTTACTTTTTGTTTTTCCAGCAATAATGCAATTCGTTCTACTCCCCCTGCAGCACCAGTAGCACCAAGATCACTTCTTCCAAAGGCTTTCGTCAATGTATCATATCTTCCACCACCTACAAGTGCTCCAACATCAAAGTTTCTTTCAAATACCTCAAATACCATTCCAGAATAGTAATCAAGACCTCTAACTATACCAAAATTTATTCGGATATTGTACACACCACGATTTTTCAAAGTATTAAATAGTTGTACAATTTTGTCCCAATTCTTTATTTTAGTAACATCAATTTCTTTTTCTATTTCTTCAGGAAGTCCCTTGATTTCAGAAAACTTTAGAATTTGTTCCAATTCAGATACAGCGTAACCCTTTTCTTGATATTCTTTAATGATATCTTGCTTTCTCTTTTTTTGAATCTTATCGACAGCCCTGAGAATATCACCAATTACATCCGGTGAGTCAGATTTGAAAACATCTTTGACATATGCCTCAACAAGTTCTCTATCACATATATCAATTACAATATTTTCAAGTCCAAGTCTAGTTAGAAATTTAGATGTAAAGTCAATTATTTCTGCATCAGACTCAATGTTTGGTTCACCATAGATCTCGATATCCCATTGATGAAAGAATCTGTATCTACCTTTTTGTGGTTCATCGTAGCGCCATACACCACCAAATGTTGAGATCTTGGAAGGTAATCGCATTGATTTTTGCGCTGCAGCAAAACGTGTAAGACATATTGTAAAATCAAAACGTAATGCGACCTCACGATTTCCTTTGTCAGTAAAATAATAGATCTCATTTTTTATTGATGGACCACTTTTTGTTTCTATTACAGACAATAACTCAATTGGAGATGACTCCATGAATTGAAAGCCAAATAGGTTTGATGTTTCAATGAATTTTTGACGAACATATTCAATTGTAGAAGATTCTTTGGTTTCAATATCTCGCATGCCGCGTGGTAATTCCAATTTCAAAACTCATTCTTTTTCTAATGCATTTAGACTTTCTGATTATCAAATCATGGTTAGAATAAATAGCGCACTTGAAACCTAGCAATCCATGGCTTATCGAGATCTAGATCATATGACAGATGCGTTCATTGAAGTAGTTGGAAATACAATGGACGAAGCTTTTGGGAATGCGGGTATATCAGTTGTAGATACAATTGTAGATATCAAATCAGTTGAAAATAAAGAAGATAGAGAAATAGAAATTCATGCAAATGACTTGAAGAACTTACTATATAGTTGGCTTGAGGAAGTAATTATTCTTACAATAACAGATGGGTTTGTTGGTAAAATATTCAATGTAGGGATAACAAAGAATGGCACATACCATCTCTTGGCAAAAGTCAGTGGAGAGGAAATTGATTTTGTAAAACATCACTTCAAAATGGAAATCAAGTCGCCAACGTATCACCTCATGGAAATTACAGATGAAAAACCAGTTTTGATGCGGTTTCTTCTTGATCTTTAGGCTAAATTATTAAATAGCTTTTATCTACAACCAATCAAGTTTGGTAGACGAAGAATTAGAAAAAATTATGAAAAAAAAGTTAGAAGAAATGAAATCATACAAGGAACCAGAAATTCTTGAACTTGTTGATTCTAATTTTGATAAAGCTATAGTAGGTGACACCCCAGTGATTGTAGATTTTTGGGCCACATGGTGTGGTCCATGCCAATTCATGTCCCCGATTTTTGAGAAAATGGCAAAAAAATACAAGACCATTAGATTTGCACGTGTGAATGTAGATAATGCTCCTGGCATATCACAGAGATATGGAGTTTATTCAATTCCAACATTTATCGTATTCAATAATGGTGAACCTGTTGACAAGGCAATGGGAGCAGTAGGAGAACCTGGACTAAACATGCTTGCACAAAAATATGCCTAATAAGCATAAAGCGGATTAACTTTTCTCTGTATTTCTATTATTTCACGAAGGGTTTGAAATTCTTCAGGGCTTAGTTTATGTGAGAATGTTTTGAGCAACAATTTTGCTTCGGGAGAGGGAGGAAAAGAATAGAGAACATCTTCTTCAGATATTTGTCTGCCTATTGTTACATTTTGAATTGAGACTGCTACCTCCTTACCTTTTTTTGCAACATCAACACTTTTACCATTCTCCTGGATTTGATGAACTACTCCAATTTTTCTACCATCAATATTCATGACAGATACTTTTTGTTTTAACACACCTGCATCTACCAGTACTCCAAAAACTGCAGGATTGTTCTTTCTAAACACAAATCCTTTGAGAAATGTGAATTTGCATATAGGTGTAAGTTCTTGGAAAATGGCATTCTCTTCATTAGCAGTATCATCTTGAACCCAATTTACATAATTATCAATCAAGCTGTAAATTACTTGATCATGGAAGATTTTGATGTGACTAGCTTCTGCTTCGTCTTGAGCGTCTTGTAAGATTTTTACATTAAATGCAATTATCACACCCAAATGTCTATCACGTTCTTTTATCGCTAGTGCTTCCATGACATCCCGTCGTGTTACAGGTCCAATATCTGCAGTAGATACAGATATGTTTTGTTTTTTCAACATATCAGTTAAAGCTTCTAGCGAACCAATTGTGTCACACTTTAGAATCACTCCTTTTGTATCAGTCTTGATAAATACAGATTTCATTTCTGACTCGATTAATTTCTTGAATTCCTCAATTTTTGATTCATCGGTTGTTGCATACACTGGACTTCCAGGAAGTACACCCTCAAGATCTGGTGATGCAATCTTGATACCAGCTGCTGCAACTACTTCGTTTACAGGTCTGAACTTATCTCTAGGATCACGCATCTCATCAAGAGGTTTTGGTAGAAGTATTGCTTTAGGTTTTGTAACTATTACAGAGTCTCGTTTGGCAACTAGAATAAAGTCACTTTTTTTCAAGGTACCATCAATTAAGATAATGTTTGCAGTCATCCCAAGTCCAATCTCTTCTTTGACCTCAAGAACTATACCTCTTGTCTGTTTCTCAGTCTGATCCAATTTTTTTTGCATATATTGCTGTGTCAATCCCACCAGAACCGCTAGTAACTCAGGCATTCCTTCTCCGCTTCTTGCACTGACTGGAACTATTGCTACTTCTTTTAAGAAATCCTTTACTCTGTAAAATGCCTCTGAGTTGTATCCTAAAACAGATAATGTTCCCACTACATTATACAGTAATTCATCAAGAGCTGTTTGCACAAACGAATCTTGTTCTTTGACAGACTGTGTAATGAATTTTGTTGGAGGATTTTTTTTCCAGCCAGAAACCATGTCCACTTTATTTAATGCTATTACAAATGGAACTTTTCTGCTCTGCAGAATTTTTAGACTTTCATTAGTCTGAGGCTGGAATCCTCGATTTACATCTATAACTAAAATAGCAATATCTGCAGCAGAACCACCCCTTGCTCTAAGATTTGTAAATATTTCATGTCCTGGAGTATCAATAACAAGCAAACCAGGAATTTCTTGATTTTCTCCCCCCATTTTTGCAAAAAGAGGGCCACATACGTTCTTTAATGTTTCAGTAGGAAGAAAACTTGCACCTATATGTTGAGTGATTCCCCCAGCTTCTCTTGCCTGTACACCCGTGCCTCTTATTTTATCAAGTAATGATGTTTTACCAGAGTCTACGTGACCTAGAACTGCGACTATGGGCTGTCGTATGTGCAACTACTTTCACTTGAATACCAC
>JBOGQV010000044.1:0-7973 GCA_050749145.1 Nitrosotalea sp.
GGATACTGCAAGTAGTTACTTTTTTGATTTTGATCCTATAAGTAAGAGATTTACCAAGCATACAACATCTCCACCACCCTTATCCTCATACGGTAACGCGTCAGGATTAATCAAGACGCCAATATCAAGACCATACTGGAATCACTTTGATGACAAGGGAAGATTATGGTTCAACGAGCAAGTTGCAAACAGTTTGGGAGTGTATGACCCAGCTTCGCAATCTCTTGTAGAATATGTAATTCCATCCAAGAATCCAAACTGGTCAGACTGTGGAGTTGGACAAGATTGCGGAGTAGCCCAGTTACTAGACTTTACAATTGACCACAACAAGGTCTGGTTTACAGAGTGGGTTGAAAACAACATCGGAGTCTTAGATTCTAGTGTTGCATTACCAATCAGTGTAACATCATCTGATGATTCAATCACAATACACCATGGACAAAATGTAACAGTTTCACTAAACATCAGCCCACAGGAGCAGCTTAGCGAGCCAGTATCAATAAGTACCTCAAACATAGTGGGACCGCAAACACTTTCAATTAAACCACAACAGACTTCGATTATAGTTACCGCACCGCAAACCGTCAAGGTAACAATATCTGCAGATAACTTTGCCATGCCAGGAACTTATCAGGTATTGGCAAGCGCAAGATACCAAGATGTCACTGTATCAAAATACATCAATGTGACAATAGAGTAAGAAGTGGTTCCCAACCTAGACAAATTGATTGGAATCTCCACTTATTGTACCAAGACAGAAGGTACTGGTGGCAAGATAAAATCAACACCTGATCAATTTTTCGTCTCAGAGATACTACGAGAAAAGTCACTTGGTAAAATTTCATCTTCGGGAAGTTATACAGTATACAAGCTAAAAAAACAAAGCATTGATACAAACCATGCACTGTCAGATATTTTTACAAAATATGGCCTCAGACTCAAGGCACTTGGCCTAAAGGATGCAAATGCCACAACAGAGCAATACGTCTGCGACATGACAACTGGTAGGTCTACTGATACACTAGTTACAAACAGGTATACACTTGAGAAAATTGGACTAGTTCAAAAGCCCTTGACAAAAAAAGACATGGTAGGAAACCATTTCAAGATAAAAATAGAGGATGCAAATTTTTCAAAGGTCGTCCAGTTTGCAGACCACGAAAAAATTCTGAATTTTTTCGGATATCAAAGATTTGGAAGCAAAAGACCTGTATCACATTTGATAGGAAAGGCCATCTTGCAGAGAAACTTTGACAATGCTGTTGAGACCCTGCTTTCTTTTACTTCAGAGTATGATCTTCCACACAACAACAAGATACGTGAGATGCTCAAAGACAAGTCAAACTATTCCAAAGTCTTTGACCAAGTTCCACCACAAATGGACATTGAAAAAATTGTACTAGATGAAATGATAAACCACGGGGACGCACTCAAGGCCTTGCGTGCAATACCAATACAGCTGCGGAGATTTTTTGTCGAAGCATTCCAGTCGTTTGTGTACAACCAGACAGTATCAAGAGCATACGAATTTGGAGAGGATATGATGCAACCGCAACAAGGAGATGTATGTTTTGATAAAGACGACAACTTGGGAAGATACCAAAATGATCCCATGCAGAGACTGGCAATTCCGCTTGTTGGTTATTCATATTCAAAAAAAAATAGATTTGATAATTTCATATCCCAAATACTAACAGAGCAGCAGATAACTCCCAAAGAGTTTTTCATAAAAGAAATGCAAGAGGCAAGCGAAGAAGGAGGGTTTAGGCAGGCAGTGATATCTTGTCATGATTTTACAATCAAAGAACCATACGTGGACTTTACGCTCTCAAGAGGCTCGTATGCAACCATATTGCTCCGAGAGATAATCAAGCCTTCAGACCCAGTGGCTGCCGGATTTTAATTAAAACATACCAGAAAGTTTATGCATAAAGAAACACTAGAGTATACCACGAATTACAAACCATTGTTTGATAAAATCATGGACATTGATCCCAAAATTCGCTTTGCTACAATATTTGACATGAAAGGGCAGGTGTTATTTAGCGCCCATCGAGACGGAGTAGAAAACCTACTTTCTCCAGAGGAGAGCCAGAAATCACTTCAACTTGCAATCAATGCATGGAAATCAAGAAATGAAGTTTCAGACAAGATAGGAAAAGGCAAGTATGCCCTAGTAGAATACGAAAAACTCAAACGAATTACCATGCCACTTGATTCTGATCACATACTATACATCACAACAGATGTAGAAGCAGATCACGGACCAATAATTTACAGGGCATTGAGGCTAAAGCAAGATGCGCTGCACTCTCCAGAAGGAATGCCATAAAATATTTTATTTTTCAGATATATTTTGATAGGACATACAATAGATCTTACTGACAAATTACACCCAAGTCTTATTAATTATCAATCTTAGTTTTTGTCATAATTGAAAAACGTGCTGCTACTAGCTATAGGATTTGGTGCAATGGCATCATCATACGGCATAGCATGGGCAACTACAGACCTTGAAGCACTTGGTAGTCCAAGTGTAACAATATCGCCAACTTCTGGACCTCCCGGAACCAAGATAACAATCACAGTGTCTAACATCCCGGATATTTCAAAAACAAGTTACCCATATCCAGATCTGTACATTTATCTTCCATTTTCACAACCCTTTGGTACCACTCTGACAAGCCATTGCGGTGGACAAGACTGTTTTCCAATCTACACACATAACGACGCCGTAAATCATGACACAGCAAATAGGATTATCACGTTTTCATTACCCAGTACAAACAATTCAAAACCTGTCTTTCTCAATGGCTATGAAAATTCTGTGTGTGATGTTACTGTAAACGGCAAAGTACTAGAGAGATTTTCCACCCTATGTAACACAAAAGATGAGCCACAGGGCTTGTATCAAATCAAGCTTGCATGGCTACTTGAAAGTGACTCTGAGCAGAGTTTTACCACAAAGACTGTATCATTTTTTGTCACACCTGGAATGCCCCCATCTGAAGGACCGGTTGCCGACAATGGGGATACCATCCTAAAGCAATACCAAAATGGAACAATCAGCGAGGCAGAATTTTATGCAAAACTCAAGGCACACGGCTGGACTGATGAACAGGTAAGACAGGCACTTGCAGTAATTGGAAAACTGCCGCACCAGATGGGCATATCAGGTCCTGACTACAAATTACCGCCGTACCAGACAAACTCTTCAACTAATTCTATTAACACAACATCACAGACAAACACCACAAATCTAGAGTTACCACAGCCAGAGATAAAACAGGATACCAATGTGACCCAAGTTAATACAACCAAGATCAAAATAGAGCAAGACAATGAAACATTACCAATCAAACAAAATTCCTCTTCAGTAAAACCAATACAGTCAAGTCCCACAGTCCAGCCTACACAAAATGATTCCATGTGGAATGGCATCATAATCGGATTGTCAGTAGCAGCTGCTGCAATAATGGCAGGCGTTACAATCTTTGTAAAAACACATAGGAGTAAATAAAATGCCAGATAAACTATGTCGAACTTGTGGAGGAGATCTCATAAAATGGTCCACGTGTGCAGAGTGCAGAAAAGTTGTACAAAAAATATGTACAACATGCAATGTCAAGACCATAGAAGAGTTTCATTTTCATCACATACACCTTGAGCCATATCAAATAGTAAATACAAAAAGTACCGTTGCCACAGTTCAAAGTTATCAAGATCCTCCGAGTCCTAAAATTTCAAAGAAAAAGAAAAATCATAGAAATAACATGCTAGTCATTTCTGGCATAGTTGCAGCAATCATAATTCTAGGTGTGGTAAGCTCAAGTCATCCCGAATATTCAATCCCCAGTCCATCCAAGATTAAGGAAATCACACCGTCAGAGAGTCCAAGTGTGATAGAAAATACCAATCAAGCACTTCATGCTGATGCACCGCATGTAGTTGTAGATAACAGTGTAGATACCAAGTATACATACGATAATTGTCTTGGTGTTTCAGATGGTACATACCTGACAGTCACATGCCCCACAACATATGGAAATGTGTACAAGGCAGTAGTACAGATACCAACAGAACTAGTGTCCCAGTTTGAAAACAACATATTCAATCTAAGAGGTATCTCAGTGATAGAGCATATGGATTCAATATCAATCCAATATGCAAAAAAAATGTATGAAGCCAAGTTTGTCAATAGCTAAATGAAATTGAAGAGCTATTAAATAATCAAAATTTCAAATCAATAATATGTTTGATAATATATTTTCCAAGGTTACCAAGGCATCAGAATTTCCTCCAGACTTTGACTGGATAAATACAAAGGAGCCACTTTCACTTGAAAAACTCAAAGGGTATGTTATAGTTCTAGACTTTTGGACATATTGTTGCATAAATTGCATGCATACACTACCAGTACTTGCAGAGCTTGAAAAAAAATATGAAGACCAGCCAGTTGTCTTTATCGGCGTACACTCTGCAAAGTTCTTCAACGAGCAAGACAGGAAAAATATCGAGCAGGCAGTAGCAAGATATGAGATATCACACCCTGTACTTGTTGATAAAAAAATGACAGTTTGGAACAAGTTTGGTGTAACAGGCTGGCCCACAATTGCAATAATTGACCCCAATGGAACACTGGTGTATAGACAATCAGGAGAGGGTCAAAAAGAGATGATTGAAGATACAATTGATGTCCTTTTAGAAAAGCACGAAAAATCTCACACATTGGCAAGAGAGCCAATCAAGATTGCAAAAACCATACAGAGAACTAACGCTACCTTATCCTTCCCAGGCAAGATATCAATATCAAACGGTAAGATTGCAATATCAGATTCAAACCATAACAGAATCATTGTAACTGATCTTGCAGGCAAGATATTGCATACCATTGGAAGCGGTAAGATAGGATTACAAGACGGTAATTTTTCAGAGGCCGCATTTTTCAGGCCACAAGGAGTAGCATGGAAAGAGGATGTCATTTTTGTTGCAGATACTGAAAATCATGCGTTACGAAAAATAAATCTCCAAGATAACAAAGTTACTACACTTGTTGGAACAGGCAAGCAAGGTCCATGGAGATCACCGGGTGGCAAAGGAAAAGAGACTGCAATTTCTTCTCCATGGGATGTTGCAGTAAAAGACAACTTGGTTTTTGTTGCAATGGCCGGAAATCACCAGATATGGACATATGACACCAATACAGATGTAGCAAAACCTTTTGCAGGAAATGGTCAGGAAGACATTGTAGATGCAAACAGAATGCAAGCACAACTTGCACAGCCAAGTGGAATTTTTGTCTACAATGATATAGTATATTTTGCAGACAGTGAAACATCATCTGTTCGAGAGATAGATCTCAAGACAGAATATGTAAGGACCATAGTAGGTCACGGATTATTTGCATTTGGACACAAAGACGGTAATACAGGAGAATCATTGTTCCAGCACCCACTTGGATTGTGTGCAACTGGAAACAAGATATTTGTTGCAGACACTTACAACTCTGCCATCAGAGAAATTGATTCTGAAAATGATTCTGTTGTGACAATAATTGGAAAGCAAGGCACAAGTACAATGTGCAGGTTAGATGACCCAAGTTGTGACACACTAGGGTTGTACGAGCCAAGCGATGTTGAATGGTACCAAGACAAGTTGTACATTGCAGACACCAACAATCATCTCATACGAGTATATGATCTAAAAACAAATGTCCTAAATACACTAGAGATACGAATTTAGTTTATTCAAAAAAGCTTTCTGCAACAACCTGATTCTTTATTGCAAACTCTTTTAGCTGTGAAAATTGTATCTTTCCCTTGTGATATTGGTCCCAGATAAAATCAAGCACCTCAATACTTGATAGATGTTCTTTGTCTATTGCAGGCTTGACCCCAAGAGTTTCAGTACAAAATGTTTGCAAGTCTGCAAACTGAAAGTTGTCAAGTAAAACCCTCATTTGTTCAATGGTATCGTCTTTTGGCTTTGACCTTCCAAACAATCCCATGGAATACATCTTCATGACCGCCATTTAATTCCATGGCCAGTGTTTATCATGAAAAAATTACAAAGGAAAAATCACGATATTATATGATAACTAGTCGAATTCATGGAATAAGGATTTAAACTTGTGTTGTGATTTGATATATCATGGAAAAGGCATACGTTTTGATCGGTTGCGAGCTTGGTGCCGAAAATGAAATTGTCGAAAAACTAAAGAAAATAGACAAGGTAAAGGATGCCAGAGTCGTATACGGAGACTATGACATCGTAGTAGAAGCTGAAGCCGATACGGAATCTCAGATGGATAATCTGATTACAAAAAAGATTCGCCAACTATCCAAGGTCAGGTCCACTATGACTTTGGGTATCGTAAGCTGATTCCAAGACCTGCAGCCAAGATCAACACACCGCTGACGGCAATCCATTGTCCGTTTACAATCCATTTCGGATTTGAATACATAAACGATGAAGTAGGCCCAACTATTGAATTTCCCTGCAAATAAAAAATTACTCCAAACACAAAGACTAGAACTCCAAGAGATATGATTGCAATCGCCGCTTTCATGACATATTGTACACTACTCCCAAATAAAAGGCAAAATGAGTTGATAAGAAAGGCAAAATCCTTTTGATTTCATTCTTTAATCCATTATTTTACACGATAACATCAGATTGGACGAGTGGGGAACAGACCTATTTGAAATTAGGAAGAATCGAAGCTTAATAGACATTGCAATATTTGTCGGAGCCGCCGTACTTGCACTTGTAGTCTATCTCGTATTTGGACCAGACATTGACAAGATGACAACGCAGAGCCCACTGATAATAGACCTGATGTTTGCACCATCTTTTGGAATTGGTTTTCTATATGGCCTAAAAATGACTGATAGAGTTATGCAACCTTCAGAGTCGCGTAGCCCACTAAAACGTGGTTTTTTCAAGGTATTTTTATTTTTGTTCATGATGGGTGCAATATTTACCTCAGTCTCTTTTGCACTCCATGGAGGTGCACATCCACCGCAAAAATCAATTTTTACAGATGGACTAATTCCATGGGCAACTGAATTTGTCCAGGCAAACGGCGGTTTGACATTTTTAATAATATCAAGCATAACGATGATGGCAGCTGCAACAAAAAGAATAGTTGGAATGGATGGAATATTTAGTAAATTATTTACGTTTGTTGGAACATACATCTTTTTTTCTATGCTTGCACTAACATTTACCCATTCAGACCCATCACATTCACAGGTTTACTTGTATGCATTCTACCAAGCAGGAATTGTTGGTGGAATATTTTACCAGATGAACAAGCTTACCACAAGGGCAAACATGTGGGAAGATTACAATAACGGATTTTAGAATTTTCCTAGTCGCGGTATAACTAGTACCATTGTAACAGACAAGACCATTACAAGTAAAGCAACACTTGAAAACTCTGGAAGATATGTTGTTCCAAATACACTTGTATCAGTTGTACCGGTTTGATTGAATTTTAGCATTATAGTAGAACTACTAGTGCCCGGAATCACTATGGCAGAGACTGGTTTTCCATCCTGGACTACAGTAAGATTTCCACCTATCAAGTTTGTAGGTATCTCAATTTCAGCAATGTTTCCATCATGTACAGTGTTTGCGGTAAAGACAAGTTCCTTGTTTATTTGATTAAATGTCACATTTTTCATGTCATAGTTTGATACTGTAATAACATCAAACGTGTAATTGTCAGCCTTTATCTTCCAATCCCACTTTATACCCATATGTGGACCCGTCGAAAGTGTTGGCTCTTGTGCAAACGCTTGTGATGATAAAAACCCCAACAAGATAACAGACAATAATACAACAGAAGATAAGATTAGAGTTCTCAATTTTTCAGAGTAGATAGTTTGCCTCTGATCTCTTTGTCTTTTATGATTCTTGGATGTGAGACATCTGCAAGTATTACTTCATACCAAAGATACAAACCGTCT
>JBOGQV010000045.1:0-10420 GCA_050749145.1 Nitrosotalea sp.
AGTTCCAGTGATGGTATTTGCAGATACAAGCGGCTCTATTGCAGTTACCTTGACTTATACAAACGGAGACACTGCAGACTATTGGCCAGTCGCACTCAAGATTTACCAAGATTCCACACAGACACCATACAAAGTAATTGAATCAATCACAGGAAATCCTTTCAACATTGTCTCCCTTCCAATCAACCACCAGTACAAAATTGTGGCATACGCAAACAGCATGTATTCCAGTGTGACATATGTCAACTTGCAACAGTCCCACCAAGATGTGACAATAAACCTGCCACTACCAGGTGGGATGCGCATCAATACTTTTTACAATGACGGTGTCACGCCAATTGTAAATGCCACAGTGTACGTCAGAGCAGCACAAGACAACAAGACGTGGGGGCATAGTCCCACAAATGCAAACGGTGACTCGCTGCGTTTTTGGATAGAACCCACCACAGCCCCAGATGATCATTACATTGTAGATGTGCACATCGGGAATCATCTAGTATATTCTGATTCTCCAGTATACCTCAGACCAGGAATAGGTCAAGAGATAAAGATCACAACAAACTGGCCCCCTGTTGTCAATTCACTTGTAACGGTCAAAGTTCTCAACATACAATCACATCCAGTCACATCTTTGGATGGCAAGTTTTCAGTCAGCCTGTATGATAGCAGCGGTAACAAGATAACAGACTCTCCGGTCACATCTCGTGGAGAGGCATATTTTTCCAACCTCAAAGTTGGAGATTATACCCTAAAGGTCATAAAAACAGATGACAATTCGGAGTGGGCAACTGCAAGCATGACAGAAAACGGTTTGCTCACAACTTTTCAGATACTGCCAACTCTGAAGACCCCAGTTACAAATTCAACTGGCCCATCCACAGTTCCGCCGATTGTTTCCCCCACTGTTACTCCAGTTCCACCAGTATCAAAACCACCAATGCCTACTTGCAACTGCGTTGCATTCAGACTTGATAACGTTCAGGATTACTGGCTAGACAATGTGCAGACCAAGGTAATAGACAGTTTTGATAGCAAGGACGCAGGAATTACAGTTGGCACAATAGGAAAAGCATTTGGAAATGATTCAAAGCTTGTAAGTTATCTTGAATCAAAAACACAGACAGGTAATATCGACATTGCAATAAACGGATGGAGCTTTGAAGACTTTACAACATTTACCAAGGATCAACAGTCCCAACTATTACAGGAATCAAAAGCCAAGATCTCAAGTTTGCTTGGCATCAGTCCATTAGTATTCATGCCACCATATGAAAAAACTAATGATGATACATTTTATGCAATGGTAGACAACAACATACGTATCATAAGCAGTAGTTCAACATTAAAGATTCCACAAAACCTAACAGAAAAAATCCAGAGCTATCCTACAAGTGTTTTTTCAGGAGTGTTATCTCAGAATACAAATCAAAGTATGCTAAATGCAAAGATAATGTCAAGTATCCAGGACAGTATACAAAATAACGGCTATGCAATAGTTGCAATCAGCTTCCAAGATTTTGCCCAGAACAATGGAACAGTCAAGATAAACGCACCTGACATCGATAAAATACAAAATCTCCAGTCCCTAATTGACAACATAAGAGACAACGGATACCAGATTACTACAATCAGTAAAATATCATCCTCATTCAAGACACCTGCTCCATGGGCATCAAGTACACAACAGTGGCTGCAAGACAAGACTCCAACTTCAGAATACCTCAAGACAGTCAAATCCATGATAAACAATACATCTAGTTCAGATTTTACCACGATTCCAAGTTGGGTAAAACATAATGCAAGACTCCAGTCATCAGGTGTGATTTCTGATGACGAGTTTCTAAATGCAATAAAATATCTTGTAGATATACATGCAATAAGCTAGGTATCCTTTGGCCCTAACATCTCATTATCTTTAACGTCATGATCCCATTTGCCACGAATCCCCTTGTATATCACAAATCCCCCAACGCCCAGTAGAACAAGTGCCAGGATAAGATAGAGCAAATGGTCATAACTCTTGTCTGAGCATTTTACATGAACAGCAACACCTGTAGAATAATCAAAGCAATCATCAAAGTTTTGCTGCTGGAGTGCATATTGTGAATAGTCAGAGTTTGCAAAATCTCCAACCACAAAGCCTGCAAAAATTATAACCACACCTATCATGACAAGCCTAATGTCAGACATGTGGTATGATTTGATTCTGCACAATATTTAACGTTCCTACATTTCTATAACAATTGATAAAAGAAAATGGTTTTCGGCTTTGGCAAGAAAAAAACACAAGAGCAGCCCACTGCACCAGTTCAAAATGAAAAGACCGTCACACTTGAAGACATACCTGGTATGCTCCAAGAGATAGAATCTCCGCGAGTTGCCGAAATCATCAATATTGCAAAAACTACCAAGGAGGAAGTGGAAACACACAAGAAAAAAATTCGCGAACTTATTTTACATCTAGAATCAGACGACCTAAAACTTGATGATGTTGACAGGAATTTGGGAGTCATTGTAAAACGTGGCAAAAACGCAATAGTATCAACTATCAAAAAAGAGACATCATCTACGTTTACAAGTGCTACAAAGTACGACCAAGCAGTACTGCTCAATTCAGAGATAAGCCAGATGTTAAAAAAAATAGGAGATGTACTTGGATTAAACTCTAGAATAATCCACATCTTTGCAAAAAAATATGCAGACAATCTCAAAGATGAGATTGCCAAGGTTGCAAAAAGTAGAAACCAGTTACAGTCATCAATTAATTTCATAGAAAACCTCAGGGCAGGAAGCAAAGATATCATCGATAAAGGTCAAAAAATTGCAGAGTATAGAAACACAATATCTCAAAAAAATGGGAGAGTCTCACAAATCACATCAGAAATAGAGACTCTGAAACACAATATCTCAAGCCTTGAAAAACAGATTCATGATTTAAAATCAAGTGATGCTCACTCTAAATTCTCAGAGATACGACACAAGATTGACTCGATGTCATCTGAAAAGTCAGAAATAAAAAATGTCATAGATTTCCAGTTCTCAAAGATCTCAAGGCCTCTTGGAAGGTACAGTTACATCTCATCATTTGAAAAGCCAGTGAGAAAGATGATGGACGAGCTTGTTGCAAATCCATATGAGGTAATCTCTTCGCAAAACAAGACGGGCATAATTCAGATATTAGAAGCAGTGGAAAAATCCATCATATCCGGCTCTATTTCTGTCAAGGATGCAGACAAGTCACTAGAACAGGTCCAGGAGACAATATCAAGGCTTGACGAATTTATCAAACTAAAGGAATCATATTCTGGCAAAGTATCAATGTTGGAAAAAGACCTGGCAGTCTTTGACATAAAATCACTCGAGTCAAAAGAACATGAACTTGTAAAAACAAGGGCAGATCTTGCAAACATTGAATCAGTCAAAAAGAAACTAGAGTCGGAGATCAAGGACAGCAACCATTCTCTGTCAAAAAACATAGAAGAGTTAGAATCAGGTCTTACAAGACTGACAAACTTCAAAGTCTTGCTCAGGTAATAACATCACATCTTAATTAGTAACTAGACTGAAATAATTCTAGTTGATATTCTCCAAAAAAGAAAAACTCAAGCGAAGTGTGACGATAAAAAAAGATGTCAGAGATGGAATTTTATCATATTGTAAAATGAATCACCCAAACGAGTGCATTCTAATACTCAGGGGAAAATCAAGAAAGGGTAACATTTTTGTCGACGGTCTTGTGATCCCACCATTTTTCCACACAGGCCCCACATTTGCAGGATTTCCACATTCTTTTTTGCCACTTGATACTAGTTACATCGGAACAGTCCACTCGCACCCATCAGGGCTTGCAAAACCCTCAGTCACTGACTTGCACAACTTTTTCGGTTTTGTATCAATTATCATACAATCACCGTATGAAGACGGTGACATTTTTGCCTATGACAGAGACGGTAACCTACTTGAAACCACAATAAGTCCGGACCAATCCTGACAAAAATTTATAAGCTTTTTGATGTAACCTCTATCATTGATTAATTACAAGACTTATCTCGTATTTCTTTTCGGTTCTTTAGCGTTTAGCATAGGAATACAGCTATTAGCATCATACCTAAACTGGCCTCCATTTTCAGGAGTTGCAATAGCACTTGCAGTATTCATAATCTTCCCGTTGGTACTACGAAACAGGTCACTCAAGCGCATGGGCGGAATGGGCTCAGACACAGGCGCTGGCGGCGGTGGCGGGTTTTTCGGACAGAGTCAAGGTATCAAGTACATCTGCCTTGCATGCAACAATAGATACAAGGGCGGAATGTGTCCAAGATGCGGCTCTAAAATGAAGAGAGCAGATTTCTAAACAAGAAAAATGACCCTTGAAGATCTAAGGAGTAAGGCATTATTCCAAAATACAATTGATACATGGATAATGTTGTGCGAGGAAAAAAAAGCAGATTGGTACTTGCCCGAAGATTACAAAAAGTTTATTGCACATTTATTCCAGAGCGGGTTGAAACTGCAAAAGTTTCCCTTGTGCATAAAAGAAACTGGCGGAATGTACCAGAGAGGAAAAGACAAGACCCAGTTTGCAGAGACATTGGCACAATCAACTGATCCAAATGCAGCTGCTTATACCATTAGGCTTTCTGATAGTACAATTGGCATAATTCGTCAGTTCAACACTGTTGCAATTACATAAAAAAAATCTAGTTCAAAAACAAGTTGTATACCAACTACAAAGATAACATTAGAAAAGATGGCAGATTATGAAAATTACTAGCTTTTACGTTTCTTGAGAAACTGGGCTATAGCAACTACAGGAATTTCATTTGACTGATCTATTATCGAGATCTCTTGGTTGTACTGGGTCTTGACTGTAGACTTGTATTCTGTCATCTCGCAATAGTATACAGATGCTACATGGGTAGTCCCATTGAGGATCTCTCTTGTGATATCGTCAGACTCTGGAAAGTTTGTAAAACTTATCAGGTATCCACCACACCATCCAATAGAAGGGGTGTTTGGCGGTATTGCATTTGTCAGGAATTTTTCCACAGAGGCATGCTTTGAGATATGATGTATGATTATCTTTTTGACTGGCTTGTATTCCACTTCAGGAATCATCTCAGTAACGTTTTCTGTGGTCATACCCTAAGTTATCATCAATAGTATATAGGCTATTTTTTAGATACAGTCTTTGCCTTTTCTTGTCTTTCTTGACTTTCCTTTACAGATTTTTTCAGTTCCTCATAGGATTCCAAATATTCCTTTTTCATGAGATTTTCGGGCTTCTTTTTCATACAATCATTACGTCGTACTATCGTTTAGCAGTTGTCTTAGATTTTCAATTTAATAAAATAAGAAGAGAGTAGAATCTAACTTTTTGTAGTTTCCAGTTTCATCATTTCTTCGCTGGCAATTTTTTTCTCAGATTCCAAAGTGAATCGTTGTTCATTGCTAAGATTTTGTCCCTTTAGCTTCTCGTTTACTTGATCAAGTCTCATTTTGTAGATTGCAATTGATGCAGCTAGGGCTTTTTTCTTGTTCATAGCCTACACCAGATTAAACTAGATTTAACAATTGCCCATGATGGCCAAGACATGCAAATCAGACTACAGATATCACAGATACGACCCAAAGATGAAAATGTCAGGTCAATTCATTGTGGCATTTTGGGCAAGCGTGAACTTCACCATCAACAGAATTGTATTTTCGGGGTTTTGCTTGATATCCACACTTCATGCATGACCCAGTTACAAAAGCGGACATGAGAAACAGTATGCGACATTGCATTTAGGTAGTCCTAAAATCAACCAAATCCAAGACAGATGCTGTGAAAATCTACTGGCGGAGTGGAACTTGGAATGCAACACTCTTCTGGTGTAATCGTTTTCCCAGATAAAACGCGCCTGTGATAATTCCCATCTCAATTGGCGCAATACACCACAAGCAAATTAACAGGACTTTTTTCTTCCTAGGCGATAAGCCCATAACCTGTCTGTACCATTGTGATACATACTTCATTTCTTAAACCACCATTAGCCATACTTTCTCTTAAGGTTATCCCATAACTTTTCTGGAAAATCTATGAGATCTATTGTGGCAATATTTGTTAAAAATTATCGAAACATTGTGTGTAGTTTTGACTTTGTTGAGATCAAAGTTATTGCTACAATTGAAATGACTAGTACCAACATACTAGTCTGTCCAAACTCTGGAACTGCATTTGGGCCGACAATAACATCAGTAGAATACTGGAATGAAGTTCCTACAAAGTGGTTACTAGCATCATAAAATGGAAGACTTTTCCCATTGTTTACGGCTAGATCAATTTCCAATGTCCCAATACCTACATCTTCACTTGCCTTGATAGTACATTCGTATTGTTTTACAACCTGTGTAGACCCATTAAATGATTCAATGGGAAAGGATTGGCAGTTTTCAATCATGCCAGGAGTTCCCCTTGAAACATGTGGTATTGCCTTGAATTGAAACATGCCGTTGCCAGTTTCGCCTGCAACATACCACTTGATTGTAGTTTCATGAGTGTGCGCAGTATCAATTATGACAGGAGAGGGAACATCTACTTGTTTACCACTTTGATCTAGAAAATACCATGTGACACATGCACCGCTGTTATCAGACGCGCAAGATTCTGACGATGCAAAAGCAGGTAAGACAGCAGATGTCATCAGAACACCACTAGTCATCACAAAAAGTAATGCAAAAATTTGTCTTGTTTTCAATCTGTCAACTTATCTCGTTGCATAATATTAAAGCAGTTCTGTTTTAGAAAATAATTTAACAAAACATGATCATGTAAGATAACAGGCGACTACAAAACTCTAAATTTTCAAGCATCAAGTAGTGATTTTTTGCGGTATCTTCAGAGAAGATCAATGCAAGATGTCAATGTCGTAGTTTTGGATTTATGATGCCATCCATTGCTTGACCCATGAACACAAACGCAAGTCCTGTCACCGCAATCATTATTCCAGGAGGCAATATCCACCACCACATTCCACGTGCCGCTGCACTGTAGGAACTTGCATCATGGAGTATCTGGCCCCATGTTGGAAAACTAGGATCGCCCAGTCCCAAAAAACTCAGGCCTGCTTCAGTAATAATTGCGGCTGGAACCGAAATTGCAATGCTTGCAAATGCATATGGCAAAAGTTGCGGTAAGATATGCTTGAAGATTATTTTATAGTCTTTTTGTCCCATCAGTTTTGCCGCTTCCACATATTGTAGTGTCTTTATCTGCAACGCCATACTTCGTGATACTTTTGCAATTCCCACCCAACCAAAGACCACTAGAAAGCCTACCATCAGAAATATGCTATTGCCTATAGTCACTGCCAAAATTATCAAGAGCGGTAGTGCAGGCATTGCATAGATGATATCATTGAATCTCATCAACACCTCATCTGTTGCCCTGCCCTTGTATCCAGCATAGACACCATAGACAAGCCCTAGCACAACAGAGCCAATGGACACAGTAATTCCAATAAAGAGTGCAAGTGGTGTTCCCCAGAGCAGTCCAACGGACAAGTCTCGCCTCAGTTCATCAGTTCCCATGATACCATAGACTTTACCTCCCAAGACCAAGTTTGATTTCACAAGGACTGGCTTGCCTGATACATCATACAGATGAACTCTGAAAACATATTGGCCCTTTAGGATTTGGTTTGTATCAAGTTGTGAGAAGACAATTTTTTCAGATGATACCCCATCAAGTGAAAATGCATACTTCTCTTTTGCACTTGCAATATTTTTTGCAATCACATCCTGTGTTGAAAATATCATACTGCTGTATGATATAGTAGAGTTTGCAAAAGGCAAAGATGTGGAGACAAGCTGCATCTCAATACCATCAGGTCTTGTCACAGATATTTGCAATAAAGGAGATCCGCTATATTGTACGGTATACTGGTAGATAAAATCACTTGGAAATCCATCATATTGATAATTCACTGCAAATGAATCTGTAAGAAAATTAACAGGACCAATTTGTTGTGATGCGATTGTAGGATGCAGTATCAAGTGTTCTGGAATTTTTTCAGACTGGAAATAGTTGACCCATGCAGGCTGGGCAGATTTTGGATACAGTAACCAACTTGCCGGATCGTTCCATGTCTTGAAACTGTCAAGCGGTATTGCCACAAACGCAACAGCAGACATGGAAAAAAGAACAACAAGTATTACAATTCCGGCAATCCCAATTTTACTGTGTGAAAATTCTTTCCATATCACTTTGGATGAAAAACTCATTCTCTTCTCACCCTAGGATCAAAGTATCCATACAAGACATCTGCCACAAAGACACTGACAAGAAAGAATGCAGTCAGAACATATGTTGCACCAATGATTACGGGTAGGTCCAAGACGCTGATTGCCTCAAAGTATAGCCTGCCCATCCCAGGCCAGTCAAAGACTGCTTCTGTGATTATGGCGCCACCAAGTGAGCTAGATAGGCTCAGTGCAAGGATTGTAACTATTGGCGGCGCCGCATTTTTGAGTGCATGTGAGTACAGTATACGTTTTTCATCAATTCCTGCAGCCCTTTTTGCCATGATAAAATCCTCTTGGAGTACGCCAACCAAGAAATTTCGTACCAAGTATGCCCAAGAGCCAAATCCAATGATTACAAGCGTTATCAAAGGAAGTGCCATGTGGTACAAAAGCGAGCCCCAGTATCCAGGATCAGTCACTGAAAGATCAGGGGTTGCCCTTGCTGGAAATATTGGATACAAAAATGCAAAGACAAAGATCATCAGTACACCAATCCACCAGACAGGAAAGCTACTCGATATTATTGCAAATCCAGATGTTATCTTGTCAAGTTTAGAATTTACCTTGCTTGCCGCAACTGTCCCCAAGAATATTCCAAGTACAGATACAATTACAGTAGCTGTTGTAAAAAGAAGTATTGTCCTTGGAAGTTTTTCAATTATAATATCCCTGACATCAGACGAACCACTGTCACTTGTAAGAAACTTGGCATGTCCAAAGTCTAGTGTAAGAATTTTGTACATGGACAAACCAATTCTTTGAGGAGAGTACCATGGCTGGTCAAGACCAAGTGCAGTTATCCTTTGTTTTACCTCATTTGCAATATACGAATCAAGTTGTTCTGTTGTCTTGAAACTTGAAAGAAGACTCTTGTTGTTTGTTACCTGCTGTCGTATATCTTGGGCTGCACTTTGTTTTGATATAGAATCCATGTTAGAGCCCACAAGAATTATTGTAACAAGAAGTGTTGCCATCAGTACGCCAAACATTGTAACTGCACGCTTGGCAAGAAATCGTTTAAACCCCATGAATTGCTCTCCTCTTTTTTACAACAAATACAATTATCACAACGGTCGCACCTGCAAGTATCAGACCTACAACAAGATATGCAGAACTTGTCTCAATTGGTATGGTATTTGCAACCACGTCTTCTGCAGGAATTGAGAGCGGTCCAGAAGTTACAAGAAAACTAGAGTGATACATGTCCGGCTTGTATGCAGCATCAGATACAACAAACATCTGCACATCATTGGAACCAAGATCAAGATTCATAGTCTTTTCAGGCAAGAGTGTTATTTTCATAGAACCATTTTGGGATACCTGTTTTCCCTCATCAATTATCTTTCCTTGCTGGTTTGTAAAATAATAGTATACAGTAGCATTTGGAGTCACAGATACTGGAATGTCAAGTCTTGTACCAACAGATATGCTTGTAGGCACCCGAACACTTTGTATCTTGGGCATGCTCACTTCTTCGAATTTTTTCCAATAGCCAGCACCGAATGGATATGTAGAGTCATCAAACGCCTTAATCGTTATTTTTCGTGCATCAGGAGAGTAACTATCAAGATAGTACGGACCATTGCTCACTACAGCATGTCCATGTTCTTTAATCCATGATGCAGAGGCATTATACCTTGATTGGAAATATTTGGAATTATTTACAAAGGCAAGTGCTGGCGGAACTGATTTTTCATTTTCAAAGTCTTCAAGATTTGCCTGGATGATTTTGGCATCGTTTGGTATTATCAATGACATCCATCCAATGTTCTTGCTTACTGCATCTGATCTTGAAAATGCAAGCTTGCCATCAGTTACAGATTTTTCCATCGAGTATAGCATCTCCCATGGCATTGCAGGCCAGACCTGTGCCGAGTCTGCAATCTCTCCTGCATCAAAGTGCCAGTAATTTTGGTATACCTCAATCGTATCGTTCCCAGTTACCCTCACACCGACAAGTGTCTTTGCAGCTTGGTTTGCCTTTGGAGAGTATTCAGAATCAAATGTCATGGTACCATTTGTCTGGTCTGCACCCCACTGGTACATGAAATAAATTCCATACAGTACGTCGTTCATGTCCATTGGGGTACCATCATGCCAATTTCCAAACTTGAGATGAAATGTAACCTCGCTT
>JBOGQV010000046.1:0-1577 GCA_050749145.1 Nitrosotalea sp.
TGGTCTTGACTATAGATTGCAACCTTCACAGTTTTGAATCACCTCTCACACAATAAAAGCTTAGACACTTGAGAACTGCATCAAATTGTAAAGATATGCCGCATTTCTTTCAGTATCGCCACCAGCAGGAACCTTGTCAAGACCTGTAGCATGTGTCTCAAGGGCTGCTTGTGCTGCACCCACTGCAAAACAAATTGCCCAGATAGGATCATTTTCTTTCAGATAAGAGCAAGTAAAAGATGCGCAGAAAATGTCACCAACCCCCGTAGTATCGCCTATTTCCACATTTGGAATTTTCAAATGATACATTCTGTCTTTTACAAGCATCGTGATATTTTGTTTGTCGGTATAAAGTACATGCCTGACACCTTTTTTTTGCAATGCAAGCATTGCTTCTTTTTCTTTCAGTCCGGTAAGATAAAACGCCTCATCAGGATCTGTCTTGATTGCAGTTATTTTGGATAAATCAAGCAGTGTTTTTTCCAGGAAAACTTTCTTGTCATCTGCCACCCTTCGTAGATATCCTTGAGGGTCAAGCAATGTAAAATTAAAATTTTCTTTTATGTTGTCAAGTGTTTCTTCTGAGATTTCATCAAAGACGGGACTGACTATGGCTCCGTCTGCATCAGACTTTATAGATTCTATTTGGTCGCATCTTGTTTTGAGGTATAGTTCCCGCTCTGTTCCATGTATGTTTAGCATGAATCTTGTAGTTGGTTTTTCAGACACCATATTCTGTGGAAGAAAGATTCCTTTTTGTTCAAGTTCTGTCTTGAATTTAAAATCAGTTCCAACCTTGGTATGTAGATCAATTTCAAACTTCATGTTTTTTGCAGTCAGGCCGCAATAAAGTGCAGGGCCACCGGCAGTCTCCACCACATTATCATTTTGTGATATCTCATCAATTGTACAGTGGGAAAAAATTGCAACCTTCATTTGATTTCATTGGAATATCTTTCCATTTGAATATATGGTTTGGGTCTAAATTTGATCAAGTTTGTTCATCAACAAACAATAATATCCTTATTTTGTATTTCTTTTTATAATTTTAGAATTACGAATTAGTTCATTCCAAACTTTTAAACGTGTTAAAACCTAGTGATACTCAATAAATTGTCATTTAATATTTTATCGTTAATATTCGCATTAGAAAATTTAACTTATTCGGAAAAAATTCAACATATACTTGATTCAAATTTTCTAAAAAACAGCATTTCTGATCTGAATCATTATTTGACTAGTAATGTATTTCACGGGGCAAGCTTAGCATCAGCTGAAATTGTTCTTCTTGCAGTAGGAATCATAATATTCATTGGTGTAGGTGGTGAGGCATTTTTTCGAAGAACTGGAATTCCAGATGTTACTTTTCTCATGGTTTTTGGTGTAATCGTAGGACCAATTCTAGGCATTGTAAACTCGGCAGTAATTTTGAAGGTTGTTCCATATTTTTCAGCACTTGCATTGATAATAATCATGTTTGATGGAGGGCTCAATCTGGATATCAAGAGTATAATCAAAACTGCACATTTTGCAGTATTGCTTGCAGTTTTGGGATTCATAATATCTACAATTTCAGC
>JBOGQV010000047.1:0-1732 GCA_050749145.1 Nitrosotalea sp.
GTGCTGTATCTGCATGGGGCATTAATAGTGGTAGTGGTGGTGCTACTCCAGAGTATAATCCATCTCCTCAAAATATGTCAGGCAGGCAACTGGATGTTGATATAAAAAACTTGCAAGATTTGTTCAATCAGGACTACAACGGCACCACAAGATCGATGACGTTCAGGTTGTGTGACACAAATGGCGATAATACTATTCCAAATACTACGTACAGAATCATCGTAACAAAAGATGACAACCATGACGTGGTTTTAGATAACATGTTTTATTCCAATCCTGGATTACTTGAGCTGCAAATCCAAAATTCTTCAACTACCAGTATTGCATCTTATACAAAATATGATTCTAATCTAAATGATACTTTTGCTGCAGACTCTAATGGAACTGTTTACTTGCAAAGTCCATTTTTGTGGAAACCAGGACAATACCATATCGTAGTCAAGATCTTGGGATATGAAACAAAGGGTATGATTTCCCAAAACAATGAACCAACTTTCAATTATACAACCGATGTTCCCGATATTATACGACCAGATGTTTTGTACAATAATAACACCTACAAGATAAAAATTCTATCAACTGACAAGATACGTGATTTTACCTATGACCCTTCTGAGATGAGGCTTTCATGGTTAATTCCGGTTACAAAAAATGAACTTCTAACAAGAGCAAACCAGATGTTTTCACATGTAGAGATTCCAAAATCGTTTCAAGAGTTTTCAAGATCCCCGTTTCTTAATATGACTATCAACGACATTCCGATTCAAAGTCCTTACGCTGATACCCAGTCATCTCATGCTGACATTTTGGCAGATCTTTTATTTTCAGGCTCGTTTCTTCCAAGTCTTGTAGACTATCCAAATTCCACCATAATCCCTGTTACGTTCTCTGTTTCTCCTGTGACGAAAAGCTCTTCCCATATTGTTCTGAGTCATGGAGTGCAGGCATTGATCTCATGGAGTACAGATCCGCCTGTTGCAGGTAAAAATTCCACTGCAAGCATAAAATTTTTTGCCAACGGCACATTACTTCAAAATGTAGTTTATGATATTTACCTGGAACAAAAACCAGGAGAATATCTTGAAAACAAGGATTCTGTTGTAGCAAAAGATGGAACAGACTATGAAGAATTCTCTTTTCCTAAAAATAGTGTTTATCAGGTATATCTTCATGTGAGAGGGCTGCACAATTCCTCTGCACCACATTCAATTGATAATGCCCTTGATAGTGATGCTTATGGATATGTGGTTACACAAAACTTTGCCAATTATAGCAAATTACCATCATATGACAACAGCAAGGTAACAAAAATAATCTACTTGGATGATTTCAAAAAAACAATAGCAAGCAAATATGCTCATACTGATGATTGGCGTCACATAGTAACCTTGCGTAGTCTTGGTTGGTCGCAAGACAACAAGACAATCATAATTAAAACAAACAATAACTTTGCAGGTCCAAATTTGTGGTCTATTGGAATGGATGGGACTGGGTTGCATAGTGTCTTACCTAATGATACTATATTGAAAGACATGCGGTATCCTACAAATCAACTCGATAACATGATTGTATCAGTACCACAACAGAGTGAAGTACCAAGTTTTAATATCGTGATTGAAACTGTGGATAAAAACTATCAGCAGATTCTGTATGCTGGTGATACTAGTCCAGAACTTCCTGCAATTAGTTCTGATGGACAATACGTAGCATTTGCTTTGGATGCATCTGGTGC
>JBOGQV010000048.1:0-1711 GCA_050749145.1 Nitrosotalea sp.
CTGTAAATCAGATCTGGTCAGAAAAGGCAGAATTGAAGAACGCTTGCAAAGCATGAATGATTCTGCTCTTGAACTTTTACACAAGGTTTTTGTTGATTGTCATGAAGATTCCGCTGGCACATATGCCAACTACCGATTTTTCGCATACATCTCAAGCATGTTCCACAAGTGTGAAATTTTGTTAAATGAAAAAATTCCAGGCTCTTCTGGTAAAGTCTACAAGGTACCTATCGCAGTCAAAAATAATGGTATGTATATCGCAGTAGGTTTCAACAAATCTTCTGGCGGCCCAACAACAAAAAGAGAGGCCATAAAATTCTATGAGATGGTTGATGACATCAAGAAAGGAGAGCACGGGAATCAGCTCTCAGAAGGCGTCTTTGGTTCTTCCGTCGGCTTTGACGGAGAAGCGTTAGTTACACTAGAAAAACTAAGTACAACCAGAAAGAAAGACCCACAAAATAAAATAGATTTCAAGACAGCAAGTTTTCAAGACAGGATATATTCTGTCACAAAGTGTTAGACGGTAAAAAACAATTTTAATTAAAAAGTTTGATTTTTTGCAACTACAGTTAGTCACTAAATGCTAACGCTTCTTTTTAGCAGGACAGAATTTTAGGTGAACTTGTTTTTCCACAGTTAATGTAGTTTCATTTTCATGAAATAATTTTGCACTACAATCAGGGCAGATGAATTCTGGCATAAAAAAACTCTAAATTACTTACTTATAGTCTTTTAGAGCCGCCACAGAAATTATGCTATACTCGCAAACTAGAAGTATCAAGGGTTGCAAAAAGAGCATTCTTTTCTGTTTGGTTATAGTCTACGTCATAGTGTTCATAGGGCAATGATGCAAAGAGATGCTTATCCCAGATATCATGTACTAGTTCCTTGTAATTTTTGTATCCAGTTTGTCGTAGAAATTCATGAGTAAGCTCATGAGAAACCTTTGGACAATTAGTCTCCATTAGAAATGTCAAGTCATCTTTCTGTGGACTCTTACTCCATAGGACCATACCAAAATTTTCTGCAAAATATCCTTCACAGGTGCAATCAGTCCAAAGCGGCCTAAAATATGTCAGATAAAAATGAAAAATATCCCTACCTCTATCGGCATGGTCCTCAAGCAGTGCAGGTGTATCTACAATCCTGAATCTTCCCCCGGATCTTACTATCATTTCATCTGCTTGGACCTCAACTTTTTGCGAGAAAGTTTTTTCAATCCAAACTTTATAGAATTGTGCCATCTTTGTGACATATTCAAATTCCCATTTTCTTTTGTCCAGATCCTCTTCTTTTACCACGAAAATGAAATGAAGAAGCACATGATGAAAATATTATAGTGTAATTAAAAGTTCTTTGAATGAAAAAATAGAGTACTCTATGGTAGGGTTTCAAAAATATGGGACAGGATTTCTCCACAGAGACTTAGCTTTGACCTTCTATGCCCATCAGGGTTAGAGTAGAGCGAATCTTCTCTATTTTACGAATTTTCCAAGTGATTATTTCCCTTAGTGCTTCTACTGTTGGAGATTCAATCTTTGCCAGTATATCGTAGGCCCCGAAGGTACCGTGAACTTCCTTAACTCCGTTGATTGCTTTTAGCTGTGAGATTATAGACTCTTCAGAGCCAAGTTCACAATTTATTAGCACATATGCAGTTGCCATAGTATACCTATACAACGCAAATATATCAATAGATCTGTTTTCT
>JBOGQV010000049.1:0-6921 GCA_050749145.1 Nitrosotalea sp.
CAGTACAAGCAGCACGATATTATTCTGAATCTAAAAAACATAAAGTAAAACTTGCAGAAGTTCAATCTTTTACTGATCAGGTAAATTTCAAGGTAGCAATCGAGCCAAATATTGAAGAGATGGTAAAAATTGGTCTAGAGTCTGACAAAATAATTCATGATAAAAAAAGAATAATCAAATCGTCTGTATCAATACATCATGATAAATTTCACAAATACTTTGCAAATAGTGAAGGATCAAAGATCACTCAAAGCTTTGATGATGTAATGGCAAATCTTTCTGCAACAGCACACTATTCTGGACTTACAGAATCGGTGAATACTACTGAAGGGGGAAGGGGTGGACTTGAAATGATAACTGGAAAAAATGACATACTTGAAGTATCAAAATCAATATCTGAAAAAGCAGATGCGTTACTTGATGCAAAAACAGTAAAAGAAGAAAAAGCAACGGTGGTAATGAACCCAGATTTTGTTGCATTACTTTCTCATGAAATCTTGGGACATCCATCTGAAGCGGACCGGGTTCTTGGAAAAGAGATGGCGTGGGCTGGCGGTGCGTGGTGGGCAGGAAAACTTGGAACAAAAATTGGCTCTTCTGAATTAAATGTGATAGACGATCCTACAATACCGTCCAGTCTTGGATGGTACAAGTATGACGATGAAGGTGTACCTGCAACAAAAAAAGTATTGGTAGAAGATGGAAACTTGTCCAGTCACATGCAAAGCAGAGAGACTGCATCACTGTTTGACACTACTCCCAATTCATCTATGAGAGCAACAGGATACTCGTTTATGCCGCTTGTGCGAATGGCGTGTACCTGTATTGCACCTGGAAACTGGAATCCTGATGAAATGATAAAAGATGTAAAAAATGGCTTTTTGATTTGTGACATGAAAATCCCATCAATAGACATGTTGAGGTATAATTGGAGTATCTCTTGTCAGTATGCTCAAAAAATTGAGAACGGTGAACTTGGCGAACTATTGAGGGATGTCATTGTAATGGGAAACTCTCCAGAGTTTTTTGAATCAATTGATGCAAGAGGAAAAGATTTCAAAGTAAGGCCTATTACAAACTGTGGAAAAGGTGATCCAATGCAAATCATGCGGATGGGTAATGGCGGTCCACACATACGTGGCAAATCCATTGTAAAAAGTGTGGCAACATAATGTCTTCAAAACTAGCCGATGTAAAAAACAGAGTAGTATCTTGTGTTAATTGTAACCTTTCAAAGACAAGAACAAATGCCGTGCCAGGTATTGGAAATGAAAAATCTGACATAATTTTTGTCGGAGAAGCTCCTGGTAGAAATGAAGACATGCAAGGAAAACCGTTTGTGGGAACTGCTGGGCAGATTCTCTCTGAGGCACTAGAGTACGCCGGATTTGCAAGAGATCAAGTATACATAACAAATGTAGTAAAATGCAGACCGCCAAATAATCGACAACCAATTACAGAAGAGCGAGTTGCATGTAGGCCATATCTTTCAGAAGAGTTGGAAATAATCAAACCGAAAATAATCTGCATATTGGGAAATACTGCATACAGCTCATTATTGGATGGCCGTGAAATTACAAAAAATCGTGGTAAGATTGTAAAAAATAATGACCAACTTTACTTTGTAACTGTCCATCCTGCAGCAATAATTTACAATCCGGGTCTAAGGCAGGTTCTCAAGGATGACTTTGTGCTTTTGGCACAGGTCTTGGATAAATTAAGAAAGGGTTTGGACGTAGAAATTTCACAATGACGATACTTACTCGTTCATTTTATGACAGAGATACGGTTGACGTTGCCAAAGACTTGCTTGGGAAAACATTGGTTCGAAAAATCGACGGAAATATCATATCGGGAGTCATAACAGAAACTGAGGCCTATCGGTACAAGGATGACCCTGCTAGCCATACGTATGGGGGCATGACTGAGCGAAACAAGGCCATGTTTGGTCAAGTGGGAAGAGCCTATGTCTATTTTACATACGGCATGCATTATTGTGTAAACGCTGTAGCACGTAGCACTGATTATGAGGCAGGAGCAGTTTTGATACGCTCTCTTGTACCAAAAAAGGGAATTAATTTTATGTCAAAACAACGCAAAATTCATGATATCTCTAATCTTACAAACGGTCCTGCTAAACTGACCCAAGCATTGAAGATAACAAAAAAAGAATATGGTGAAGATCTCACAAAGAGATCTAGTCTATACGTAACCGATGGGTTGGAAATAAAAAAATCTGAAATCTTGTCTAGACCACGGATTGGAATAAAAAAAGCAAATGACAAGATGTGGAATTTTAAAATTATATAAAATATTTTTCTGGAAGACTAGGAAGATGGTGTAGGTCTTGCACCAAGTGTAGCAGTCAAGTCTACTGATTTTCCTTGTCTGTGTACTGTCACTATTACCTTGTCTCCGACATTTTTCTCTTCGTCAAGATATGCAATAACATCATAAATTGTCTTGATCGGGTGTCCATCTATCGCAGTTATGATGTCTCCACCATGAAGTATGTTGTTCTGATCTGGTGTTGCTGCTGTTATTCCAGCCTTGTCTGCAGGTCCTCCCTGAGTTATGCTTTCGACTATGACTCCCTTGAAGTTTCTGGCAAGTCCATTTGCAAGTGATACATCTGGATCAAGACTTCTTCCAGATATGCCAAGGTATGGGTGAGCATAGGTTCCATTTTTGATCAAGACGGGGGCTATCTTGTTTATTGCGTTAGATGGTACGGCAAATCCAATTCCTGCAAAATCTCCAGTACTGGTACTAATTGCAGTGTTCATTCCAACTACTTTACCATCTAAATCTAAAAGTGGACCACCAGAATTTCCTGGATTGATTGCAGCATCAACTTGAATCACATCAGGTATTGAAAATCCTGCGGCATTCTCATTTGGAAGCAGTCTTCCAATCTGACTTATTATTCCAGTTGTCATTGTATCACTTAGTCCAAATGGATTTCCTATTGCAATGACCTGCTGTCCAACATCCAGATTTGTGGAATCTCCAAGTGTTAGAGGAACAAGGGATTCATCCGAAAAATTATCTATTATCTGTATTACCGCAATATCGTTTCCTGGATCAGTTCCTACAACCTTTGCTGTGTAGGTGTTTCCATCCACAAATGATACATTTACTGTCTTTGATCCCTCCACTACGTGATTGTTGGTAACTATTCGTCCTTCCTTGTCATAGACAAATCCTGAACCAAGTCTTGTGGATTGGCTTTCAAGTGGTTGGCCATTGATTATTACATTATTGTCAACTGATGATACTTTACTTGTTATCTGTACTACTGAATTTTCTGTATTCTTGAATATGTGTGAAAGAGTGGAATCCATTGTAGCAGAATTTGATGTTCCGGCAGATCCTGTGGGTCCTGGTGGTCCTTGTGGGCCGGGTGGACCTTGCGGTCCTGGTGGGCCTTGTACTGTTGCCTGCGACAAGTCGTTCAATAATCTACCACTGCTAAATTGAAGCATGACTGTAACTGCAAGAACAATGGTCACTCCAATGAGGATAGTCTCAAGTTTTCTCATATTGAAATCTCTACAAAAATACTCTGAATCGAAATATTATCTTTTACTATCAATTGTTCCATGAACTAGTCGAGTTAACAACTTGATTTTTTGGTATTATATTTTGCTAAACTTTGGTAATCATTACATAAATATACGCACCAATCAATAATTTCATCGTGGTAAAGAAACAGAAGAATAAGGCCAAGTCTAGTCCAGTTTCCAAGGGTATGATAATCACAGTTGCAGTTATTGCAGCCATTGTTGCAGGTGGTGTGTACTGTGTATGGAACAGTGCAATTCCAGTGAATGTAGACCATCCTGTATTTGCAACAGCTTCTAATGTTTACATCTTGGCAACTCATAACGATCAAGGATATTATTATGATGAACAATCAACCAAGACTGGAAAGAAAAGCATTTCTAGTACAAATGTTGATCCTGCAATTCACATTCCAAAAGGAACTCTTGTTGCGCTACATGTGATAAATGAGGACAAGGACACAAGTTCAGACCAAGATCTAAATATTGATGCCTTTAACGTACATACACGACATCTAAAGTACTTTGAGGCTCAGACCATAAACTTCCTTGCAGACAAGGAAGGTACCTATTCATACTATTCTGTAATTCATCCTGAAATGAAAGGTACCATAACCGTGGATCCGTAAAATTGACTGGTAAAATGTTTTCTAGACCATCAAATTGCTCTGAACAGGAAAGGCTCAATTCATGAGCGAAGACAAGATCCAGTCCTCTCGTTTTGATGTACTTGATTTAATGGATAGTTTCATCAAAAAAATTCTTGAAATACGACGAACATTACTTGGAGTCTCAATATCTGGTTTTATTTTAGCACCATTTGCAATAGGGCTTTCTATATTCCTGCTAACTCATCAGCACTTTTTCATTGTTCTTGAACGTGAATATGACTTTGGCATTGCCCTGAGCATTCTGCTTGGAGTAGTCATTGCAATATCTGTGGGCTGGATGATAACTGGATTCAAACAGTACCAGACATTAAAATCATGGAATAAAAAATACCAAGAATACAAACAACAAAAAGACGATATTGACAAAAAGATTGCGTCACAATACGGACTAGACCAAGATTAGATTTCCTTTTTTCCAGGGTCATTCTTTTTTCTTGGAAATAACGTTTCATATGGATCCAAAATAGTTTTACAGAATTCGATACCTTTTGCGGTTGGTTTGTACATTGTAATGATGCGTTTTCCAAGATGTCTTTCTTCGCTTTGAATGAGGCCGTTTGATTCGAGTTCTTCAAGTATTGACTTGTGTTTTTTCAGATTCAGTCCACAAAAGCTCACAAGGGCTGTCTGATTGAGTTCTCCGTATTGAACCAACATTAGGATAATATCCTTGATTATGTAAATTCTGTCACGATATGATGCTGTCCCCGACATTAGCTATATCACAATCCGCTTGGCATAATATGATATCTTGTTTTCATGATTTCCCTAATCATCGCTAATAACTTCTTGCAAAAATTGCATATGTCTTGCTTGGATTATTGCACACAATACATTTGGAATCTTCGGTTTTTGCATCAAATGGAATTACTCTGATATCTGCTCCAGTTGATTCTTTGATTATCTCTTCGCATTTTGTCTGTCCACACCATGGAGAATAAAGAAAAGCACCTGCTTCCATCTCTAACTTGAAAACTTCAAGATCTGTGACTTCACGAGTCTTTTCTTTTAGCAATTTTTTAGCATTCTCAAAGAGGCTCTTCTGAATCTCGTCTAGCATGGTGAGAATTCCTGTTTCTATGTTTTCAAATGCAAGATCGGTTTTTTTGAGATCGTCTCTGCGGACAAGTACTACCTTGCCTTTTGCAATATCTTTTGGACCTATCTCAATACGCAAGGGAACACCTTTCATCTCCCAATCATGGAACTTGTATCCAGGAGTGACTTCGTCTCTTACGTCCATGTGTACACGAAGGTTGTGTTTTGTCAACATCTGTTTTATTTCTGCAGCTTTGCTGAGTACTAGTTCCATGTCTTGTGGTGAATAGTAAATTGGTACAATAACCACTTGGATTGGTGCAACTCTTGGTGGTAGTACTAGTCCTTTGTCGTCTCCGTGGATCATGATGAGTGCTCCTATTAGACGCCATGATACTCCCCATGATGTCTGCCATGCAAATGTCTCCACATTTTGCTTGTCCAAGAATTTCACATCAAATGGTTTTGAAAAATTCTGTCCCAAAAAGTGTGAAGTTCCCATTTGCAATGCCTTACCATCTGGCATGATTGACTCCATTGTTGTGGTGTATACTGCACCGACAAATTTTTCCTTCTCACTTTTTCTACCTGTAACTACTGGAATTGCAAGTTCTTCCTCTACTGTTTTTTTATACATTTCAAGTATTGACGTAACTTCTTGTTCTGCCTCTTCTTTTGTGGTATGTACAGTGTGACCTTCTTGCCAGAGAAATTCCGATGTTCTCAAAAATGGCTTGGTTGCCTTGATTTCTGCTCTAAGAGCAGTGTTCCAAAAATTAATCTTTAATGGTAAATCTCTCCAACTCTTAATCCATTTCGAATACATGGAGTATGCCAAGGCCTCAGAAGTTGGTCTTAATGCGAGCCTGTCTCCAATCTCTGTCTCACCTGAATGGGTAACCCAAAACACTTCAGGTGTAAATCCCGCAAAATGATCAGACTCTTTGCTTAGCAATGACTCTGGTATCAAAACGGGAAGAAATCCATTTTCATGGCCTGCTGCCTTTAATTTTTGGTCAAGTGATGACTTCAAGGATTCCCAAATGGAATATCCGTAGGGCCTAAGAACAATGAGGCCCTTCACTGGTGCATAATCTGCAAGATGTGCCTTTAGCACTGTCTGTGTATACCATTCACTAAAATTTTCACTTTTCTTAACTGTGATTCCTATTTCTTTGCTCAATTCCAGTCTTTCTTATAGTTACACTAATGAGCTTTCTGATTTTTTTAAAGTGGATCGCCTTTACAGAGCACTTTACCTGATACTCTGCTCTGGAAATTAGGACATACAAAACATTGGATGAATGGTAGCTCTTTTTTTATAACTGGACAATCCACTGATTCTTCTTTCATACGTTTGAGCATTTTTGGACTGACGCCTTTTAGCTTCAACTTTCCCTTGTCATCCATCATGCCAGATGATTTTAGCTCTTCTTTGGTTTGATCTGAGAGCTTGATTGCCTTTTCAACAACTTTTACTGGGACTTCATACTTGTGTGGAAGTTCAGTCATGTTCTACAACCTGAGAAGCTTGAATATATTACTAGTGGTAAAAAGATCCAACAGTCACTTAAGATTAATATAATCTGATTTGTGGTTGAAAGAAGAAACTGATGTTAGCAATCTTTGATGTTGAAGGTGTATTACTT
>JBOGQV010000050.1:0-2816 GCA_050749145.1 Nitrosotalea sp.
TCGGAGCAGATCCACTAAAACCAACATTAAAGGGAGAAAAGGACGAATCCCGCATACTCAAAAGATACGGTAGTACAATTCTACGATTTCCAAATGCTTATGGAGGAAGTGAGATTCCATTAATTCCACGAGCACTCTTGATTGATCTTGACCCAAGAGCTGCCAATTTGATATTACAGTCATATCCTGACTTGTTTGCCCTAAGGGACAAGCATGTAATTTCAGGAGCAGGAGGTGCCGCAAGAAACTGGGCAGAGGGCCGTACAAGATTCATCAAAGAAGTCAGTACAAAGTATGACATGCAAAAACAACTTGCCAGTCTTTCACCAGAACCAGTAAGAGGTTTCACAGTTCCGTTTGCAATGGGAGGAGGTACCGGAGCTTCATTTGCAAGTGCCTTTATGCAATACATCAAAAAGGATACAAAGGAACATGCAACTATTGCATCATTTGGATTATTGCCAGAGTTTGGCTGGGATCCAGTAATTCTAGAGGCATCTGCAATTAACATAGTAATGAATCTTGAACACCAGATAAAATACAGTGATTGTTCCATATTATTTTCAAATAAAAAACTAAGAGAGCTTGCTCAAAGACATGAAAAAAGACTAGACAAAATGTCATCAATCATAGACGACCTTCCAAAGGAACATGAAGTAGGTTGGAAAGATTATAGAGGAATGAACTTGATTGCAGCAAATGCAATGTCAATGTTTGTTGCATCATTTGCAAGAGAGACAGAATGGGACATGTCAAATTATAGAACATGGCTTGCTACAAAGAGACCACGATTTGCAATAACTTGGGTAATACCAGTAATTCCAGAAGACAGACAATGGTCTTCAGATTTGACTGGTACTAAGCATAATACAATGGAAGGAATTGTAGAACACATAACCAAGAAAGAAGATGCAGTACTGTTTGATATTGACGAAAATGACATCAGGGATAAGGGCGGACCAAAAGACTCTTGCTGTATACTGGTAAAAGTAAAAGGTGATTTTGAAGCAAAGGAGAGAGACATCTTGAAAAATATGATCAAGGATAGATTCCACATCGAGGAATCCAGAATGATATTCATTAAAGTTCCAATATTAGAAACGGAACAGGCAAATGTTACAATACTTGTCAACACAAAAGCAATAGGACATAAGATTTTAGAGATTGCAAGTGAAGCAGAAGCCTCATGGGATGCTTTCAAAGATGAATATGGAAAGTGGGGATTGACCACTGAAGAGTTCAAGGCAAGCCTTATGGACGTAGTCCATGAGTTTAGCTAGAAATGTCAGATTTCATCTTTTTAGAGCAAGTCGCAACTCGTATCAGAGAAAACAGAACACAACTAAAGGATGTCGAAGACGAGCTTGCAACGGTAAAGTTTAGAATCCATGAAATTCCACTCAAAAGTCCCACAGAGTCAACATTTGCAAAGATGATAGGTCAGGATTATCATGATGCAACAATAGATTTGGAAAAGGCAAGGGAAAAACTCACTGCTCAAAAAGAAGATCTTAGTACAAAGATAAAAGAAGACATTTCCACATTCATAACTGAATTTACTTCACAAGATCTAGTAATTCCACTAGAACCCAACCCAAAGATTGTAGATGGTAATACAACATTTCATTACAAAAATAATGCTACTTTTAACAGCATACTTGCAATACTAAGCGAATTGTTAGGCCTCACCCCACCAATACTTGTAAAAGACGTAATGTTTTCAGCGTCTGAAATTATTATAAAAGTAACCGATGAGTATGAAGCCAAACAAAAGTTTCTAAGCAGTTTAAATGAAGTTCAAAAGACATTATCAATCAAGAGAAAGTAGTATTTTTCAAGTTATTTTAGATATTTTTACGTATAAGACATATAACAAGGTAAGAACGTCAAAATTTTGTGAACAAGAATACCAAAAAGCTTCTTGCTTTATCATTTATGGCTATTTTCATAATTTCTACAGTAAGTGTTGCATTTCTCGGAGGAGGAAGAGTGGCAACTCAGACTGAAAAGAGCACAGGTGTTACAATCACTGGAACCCCAGCTGACAACTATCCAGATAACAAGAGAGCAACATTTTGTGAAACAAGTAATGCAACATACAACAAATACATAACAGAATTTAAAGTACCAACTGCTTGTACTCAGCCACTAGGAATTACTACAGATCCGTCAGGTAGTGTGTGGTTTACAGAAGCAAACACTGGCAATTTGGGCAAGTTTGATCCTTCTTCAAAGACATTCCAAGAATTTACTAATTCACAATGGCAGAAAGGAGAAAGATCCATGATGTGGGGTCTTGGTACTGCTCAAGATGGAAATATGTGGTTTACAGATTCTCAACACAATCTAGTTTGGAAATTCAATCCAGTAGATAAGAGCTATACAAGATATACATTCCCAAAGAGTGACGGTACAGAGGGTTCTTTTCCACAAATGATGCACATAGATGGTAAGAACGTATATGTCAATGACTTTACTGGTAAAAAAATCGGGGTCTTTACCACAGATCATATCGGTTCTGACCTAGGTGTAACAAGCATTCCATCACCTGGAGATTACAACTTTACAAGTACGATGACAACTGATCCAAATGGCAATGTATGGTATACCGTATGGATATACCAACAAGAAGGAAAACTTGTAAAATATGATCAAAAAACTGGTAATTATACTCAATATCCTTTACCTCAAGAAATTCAGGCACCTAATGGCATTGCAATTGATGCGTCAGGTAAATTATGGATAACAGATACTGGGAGTAGCTTTTTTGTGGATTTTGATCCTAATACTAAACAATTTACAGACCACTTAACTTC
>JBOGQV010000051.1:0-6861 GCA_050749145.1 Nitrosotalea sp.
GATGATATTTGGAGTATTGGCAAAAAAAGCGCCAAAAGCAATATCAGTAAAACTGGTAGCAGACGAGCCTTTCAAAGAATTACACGTTGGAGGGCAGTCTGTTGGCTCAAAAACGACAAAGAATGCGCCACATCCGGAACAATCAAAGGTAATGCTAGACTCTGTAAACGATGTTCTTGGCAAATTAGAAAATGAACTAAAAGACATGAAAACAGGCTATGAAGATCACAAGCAAAAGATTGAAAGTGAGAAAAAAAAGTTGGAACAAAAACAACGCGAAAAACTGGCTAAAATCATTGCTACGGGCGAAGTTTTAATCAAAGAAATTACACCTGATAAATTCGAAGAGCGAATAACCCATTATGTTGAATTGAAAAATACCGAGACCGGACAGCTGGTGGATCTTTCATTGCTTGCTGAAAAGTTTGCCAAGATGAAGAAAAAGATGGATTCTGCAAGCAATGACTATACCCCAAGTGAGTTTGAAAGCATGAAAAGATTTCTTGACGAGTAAAATAACTGGATTTTATTTATAATTAATTCTGTGATTGAGAATTGCGCAAGCTTTCTGCCAATGCAAGTTTTGCATCCATTATACCTTTTAGCGCATTATCTATTCTTGCCAGATGTTCGTTTACTCCATCTGCGTCGCTTTTTATGTTTCTTAATTTGATTGCCTCAACTTCAAGTGAAATATCTGAAAGATACTCTGTGAATATCTCTGAGAACGAGGGTAATTTTCCACCAAGTGTGAGACGGTGAGTCATTGATTATACTCATAGTGCGTAGTATAAAAAAATGGTCTGCCAAAAATGGAAATATAGTTTTCATGAAAAATTGGTGGCAAAATTTAGTTTACATCGTAACTGGGTACAAGTTAACCTCTACACTAATTAGATAGTATGTTTCAAAATTCGAATATGGAAACATATGAAATCACGCTACGCACGTCAAAAAAACCAACTGATGCTCAAGTTAAAAAGATTCAGGAATATTTTGTAGAAATACCTGTAGATGAGATTCTATCCGGATTACATTTTGCAAAAAATAGGTGGACTGCAAAAGATGCAGGTGTTCTCAAAGTGGGCAGAAAAAGTATAATCAATAAAGAAATTCACTCCGTGACATCAGAACAGGCCCAATGGAGACTAAAAAATTGGAAGATGATGATCGCAAATTATAGAAAACTGGGATATAGTTATCCTACAATATCTAGAATCAAGAAACACTTTGTAGAATTGAGTAAAAAGCGCTCTAGATAGGCTCTGGCGCTTTGGTTGTAGAACCAAGTGTTGGAGGAAGGTCAGGTAAGGACTGTCTCACATGTCCTTCTAGGATAGATTGTGCTTCTTCTAGTATTTGGTTTGTCTCGGAATTTGTAGTGTCTACGGTGAAATTGTTCTCTCCGTTCACTGATGCGCCAGACATGATTTCTCCTAATATGTTTGACAAGTCCGACATTGACGAATCTGCAGCTGGCATTAGACCGTTTAGGCCTGCACCTAATCCCTTTATGATTGACATACAGGGGCTCAGTGTTACAACCACGTCTCCAAGTTCTGATATTGTGTTTAATCTCAACTGGATCTGTTCCATGGCTAATTTCGCACCTGTTACCATGCCGTTCATCTTTCTTATTTCGTTTAATTCTGTAGCATAAGCGTTAGAGTATGCCTTGTTGTGTGTTCTTACTGCCTCTACAACTTTTTTAAAGATAAAATCATCTTTTTCTTTTAATTTTTTTGAGATGGACTCAAGTTTTATAATTTGTAATTGTAATTTCTTTTGTGCCTCGTCAATCTTTGGCTTTAATGGTGCATCTGGCTTTACCTTGTCGATTACTCTTTGAGAGATGCTTTCTTTTTGGACATTCCATTTGTTTGTAAAGTTCATTTTTAATTGTGTCTTGATTTGAAATATCATTTTAAACAGCCTTGTTCTTACTTGGTGTGTAACTGTAGTGACAGCAAGCTTGGGTTACAACTATACATCACATCAATTGATTCAATATGTTTCTAAATTCGAATTTAGAAACATTATATCTTGACTAGCCAAAGGTAAATGTGTAGATTTCAAAGCCTGGGTGTGCAATTATGCTAAGTGTGTGACTACCTGCTTGCTTTGATGATATGATATTGTATAGTCTATTCTCTGAGATTGTAGCCATACCATTTTTGGTGTCTTGACCCGCATCATCACTTGTAACAGGTTTGCCGTCAAGCAGTATCTGTATTGCAGTATTTGGGCCTGCTGCCACAATGTGTACATCTTGTGCAGTATATGGCAAAACTATTTTTCCATTGTCTGATGATAACTTCATACTGTCATGGAGATTTTGCCATTGCCCATCAAGATAGAAATGATCTTTTTCCAAGTTTGACGGAATTGTATAACTGACTGTATTTTCTGGTGAAAATCCTTGCGAGTTTCCAAAATAGTTTCTTCCATCTGCAAAGTCATAACCAAAATAAAGTTCTGGAGTCTGGTAAAGTGAAAACTCATGTGATTCCACATTGACAAGGCTTTGATCTGCTGTAATATTTAGTCCAAGTCTTTTTGCTCTTTGATCAAGTAATTGCTGGATGACTTTTTCTGTCTGATCATATTCTCCTTCTCCAAAGTGGGTATGTCGTATGTGGCCCAAGTCGTCGGTGATGTATTCTGCTGGCCAATATCTGTTTGAAAATGCATCCCATGTCTTGTGGTCGCTGTCAAGAACTATTGGATATGTCAAACCATATTTTTGTGCTGCCATTTTGACATTGTTTGGATCTTTTTCAAATTCAAACTCTGGGGAGTGAACTCCAATTATCAACAAGCCCTTGTCTGCATACTTGTCGTTCCACGCTTTAAGGTATGGAAAAGTTCTGATGCAGTTTATGCAACTATATGTCCAAAAATCATACAACACTACTTTATCCTTCATTTTTTCTTTTAGCTCTTCTGGTGTAGTATTGATGTAATTTGCAATGCCTACCAAATCTGGAGCTCGTGGATAATTACTTTCATCAGGATATGATGCAAAGTTGCCTTGTGATGTTGTACTGTTTTTACCGTTTCCAGTTGTATCTATCTGGTTTGCAGCATTTTGTACTGTTTTATCAAGTGACGTAAAGAACACACCTATTCCACCTATTGCGATTACGATGATTATCGCACCAATTATTGCGGTTTTAATCTCTTTTTTCATGGTATTTATCCTAATAGTATGTTATTTAGCAACGGAAAGCTTGCAATTGCAGCAAGTTGATTCGTATAGACCAAGACTCCCAAGATTACAATAAGTGATCCCATTATTATTGAATAGTATTTCAAATGCTTGCTCATTGACTTGATAAATCCTGTGAATCTTGAAAAGAATACGCCCATCAAGATAAATGGAATTCCTAGCCCCAATGAATAACTAAGAAGTAAAATGAATGCATGACTTGGTGATGTTGCAGCAAGAGTTAGTATGCTTCCCAATATTGGTCCTATGCATGGAGTCCAACCTGTTGCAAATGCAAGGCCAAATACAAATGAAAGGGGGTAACTTGATTTTGTCCTGTTTGGCAAAATCTTTTTCTCAAAATTAAGTTTTGAAATCTTTGATGATAATAACATAAAAACCCCGAATGCAATTATTATGATTCCACCTACGTGATTGAATCCTGCAAGCAAAGGTCCTGCAGATGCTGCAAGTATGCTGTTTAGAATAACTCCTAGTATTGAAAAAACAATTGTAAACCCTGCAACAAAAAATAAAGTGTTTAATATTATGTTTAGTCTGCTTGCAACCAAATTTACAGTGCCATTATTTTTTTGAAGATCTGTTAATGTAGTTCCAGAAATGTATGCCAAAAACGCTGGAATCATTGGTAGTATACATGGTGCAAGAAATGAACCTAGTCCTGCTATAGCTGCAATTCCTATAGTTAGTTCTACCATGGTTCCACTGATGCTGTTTTTTTATTAATACCTTGTTCCAAATCTCTTCCAAATCTGGGCATTATATGACGCCAAACTTTTTGCCTGCTTTTTCAAAGACATCAAGCGACTGTTCTAGAATATCCTCTGTTAGCCAGTTTGTGACTGATACTCTGATTCTGGCCGAGCCCAAATTCACCGTAGGATATCGTATGGGCTGGGCAAATATGCCATTATCTCTTAGATATTTGCCAAATTCAAGTGTTTTTTTCTCATCTCCTATTATGATTGGAATGATCTGACTTTGAGATTCAATTGAATACCCAATTGATCGTAGACCCTCACTAAGATGTCTTGTCTTTTTCCATAATTCGAGTCTGTTTTTTTCCCTGTTTGACTGGAATCTTTCAAGTGCCAACTCTGCCAAAAAACCCGGTAATGCTGATGTGTAAATAAACGGCCGTGATGTATTTACAGCAAGATCAATTATTTCCTTATTTGCTGCAATGTATCCACCAAATGCACCAAGTGCCTTGCTCAGACTGCTAATGTATACGTCAATATTTTTTGAAACTCCAAAGTGATCTGCAGACCCTTTACCATCTAGACCTGCAACAAAATCTCCATGTGCGTCATCTAGCAAGAGAAATGCATTGTTTTTCTGACACAGTTTTGCAATTTCATCCAGTCTTGCATAGTCTCCGTTCATTGAAAATATTCCCTCTGTTATCACAAACTTGTACTGCGCTTTTTTTTGCAATTTCTTTTCCAAGTCTGACATGTCATTATGTTTGTAGACTGTTTTTTTTGCATGAGTCAGTTTGCACGCATCTATTATGCTTGCATGATTTAGCTCATCACTTAAAATCAAATCATTTTTTTGTGCCAAAATAGAAATTGCGCCCAAGTTTGCCATGTATCCAGTTGGAAATACCAGCGCAGAATCTTTTGATTTATGACGCGCAAGATTTTTCTCAAGTTTTTCAAATGAAATGTCATTTCCAGCAATCAGCCTTGAGCTTGATTGTATTTGTGAAGGGTGATATCCAGAATCAAGTCCTAGATAATCGTTTGATGATAAATTGACTAGCTTTTTTCCTAGAATTGTAATGTGTGGACCTGAAATTTTGTTGTAAACCAGTGTTCGATACAGGTTTGCACTCTTGAGACGCTTTAACTTGTCCTTGACAAAATCGGTTCTAGGCTTCAAGGCCTATCTTTGATATCATCTGGAAATCGTCTGTTGGTTTGTTGCCTCCAATTGTCAGATATCCTCCTGTTATGATGCCGTTTGCACCTCCTAGGAGCACTTTTTCCTGGTCATTTGAAAGGTAAACCTCTCTTCCTCCAGCAATCTTGAGTATTGTTTTTGGCATCAAAAATCTAAAGACTGCAATTGTACGTAATATTTCGGTTATTGAGAGTCTTGTTTGTAGCTCAAGTGGAGTTCCCTTTTGTGGTACTAGCATGTTGATTGGACATTCCTCTGGGCTGAGTCCTGCAAGATCAAGTCCTAACTCTAGTCTCTGCATCCTTGTTTCACCCATGCCAATTATTCCTCCACAACACAACTCCAAACCAACATCTTTGACAATGAGGTTTGTCTTCATCCTGTCATCATATGTGTGAGTAGTGCATATTTTTTCAAAAAAGCTTCTTGGTGCCTCTAAATTGTGGTTATAGCGTTTGACTCCAAGTTTTTTTAGTTTTATTGCCATGTCTTGATTGATAAAACCAAGTGAACAGTTTACTTCGATTCCAACATCTTGGTTTATTTTTTCTATAATTGAAGAAATTTGTTCAAAATCTTTTTCTGTTGGACCACGCCATGCACAAACAAGACAAAAACTCTTTACTCCATCTTTTTTTGCAAGCATTGCATTTTGTACTATTGTCTCTGGTGGTAACAACTGGTATGTGTCAATACCTGTCTTGAAAAATGCAGACTGGGAGCAAAATGAACAATCTTCCTGACACTTGCCTTTTTTTGCATTTATCAAGGCTTCAACATCTACTATATTTCCACACAATTTTCTAGTAATCTCATTAGCTGCATCAGATAGGACGTGAAGAGAATCATCTGGTGTATTTATGAGTCTCTTGGCTTCCTCTTGTGAGATTGCATGTCCAGATAATACTTTGTTTTTACATGAAATTATAAACTCAGTTTCATTATTCAATGCCTATCCTGTTTTAAATCCATTAATTAAGATTATTTTTAATTGTCAACCTGATAAGAGATACGAGTTTACCATGATATTCGTACTATTCTTGGCACAAACACATGTTCTTGATTTTAGACGTTTCTTATTACTCTGATAGGATTTTCATATCTGAGATGAGACGTTTTTTATTGTCTTGATTGTACCGTCTAGTAGAAAATCCAGTTCTTTTTCTGATATGGCAAGGGGTGGGACTAGCATCACTATGGGCCCTAGTGTCCTTTGATAAATTCCGTGTTTTTTTGCCTCGACAAAAATCTTTTGAGGTAATTTTTTTGTGGGGGATATTGGAGTCTTTTTCTTTTTGTCAGATACTAGTTCTATTCCCATTAGCATGCCTGCATGTCTGACATCGCCTACTATATCCAGACTTGATATTTCCTTGATGCGTGATTCCATTTGTAGTGCACGTTTTTTTATCTTTGATATGAGATTGTATTTTTTGTACAATGAAATGTTTCTCAATGCGGTTGCACATGCCAAAGGATTTCCAGTAAACGTATGCCCATGGAAAAAGTGTTTCATGTCTTGGTACTCGCCAAGAAATGAATCATAGATTTTTTTGCTTGCAAGTGTTGCAGCAAGCGGAAGATAACCTCCTGATAACATTTTTCCAAATGATACTATATCTGGAGTGCTTTCTTGTTTTTGGTATTCTACCATTGATCCTAGTCTTCCAAAACCTGTTGCAATCTCATCTAGTATGAGTAAGACATTGTGCTTTTTGCACATT
>JBOGQV010000052.1:0-10221 GCA_050749145.1 Nitrosotalea sp.
CCTATATCGGCAAAGTAATAGGGACTATAACATACATTGATGGAAGTGTACAAACCGTTGGTGTTGATTGTGGTTCTGAAGGACTTAAGCAGATAGCATTCGAGCAATTAGTCATCCAAGGACAATATGTAATTTTCATTCCTAGATGGAGATTAGATGCCCAAAGACTATTGCGAGAGAAGGGGCTTACCATGCGTCGTATACGTGCCCTGATGGATATCGTATCTGAAAACGATGACATGAAAGACGATGCTGAATTGATCCATGAGAAGTATAAGATGAAATTGTTAACTCTGGATGAGACTGAGAGACAGATTAAAGAAAAACTTGAGAAAAGACTCGGAGAACTTGATGGTCAACTAAAGTCAATCAGGATGCTAAGATTTGACGCCCAGTTGCAAAACAAGAGCAATGAGATATCTGATGCCAAGTATGATTTAGTCAAAACTCACACAGTTGAAATCATCGAACACATCGAACACGAAAAGGCAGAGATAACAAGCATCCAACGTCGCATCAACGATCTTTCAGTTGAGAGTGGAGAGCGCATAGAAAGTCCAAAACAGGACGTTCATTCAGCCGCCATTTCATATCTTGGAAAGGTAGAAAGTCCTTCTCCTTCACAGCCAACGACTCCGATATCTGCAAACATTGGAGTTGGTAACAGTATTCCCACTGCACCGACACCAAAACCTGTAGCAATTGGAGCCGATGGTGACGAAGCCCCTCAAGATTCAGATTGGCTTAAGAGAATATCATCATCTTAGTACAACTGACGGGATTGAAGGATTCGCTCCCAACTCCATTTGAGCGAACCTTTTTTTTGGCACACTAATTATCTGATAGTATTGGATTCTGATTATATCATTGGTCTTGGAAATAATGACACTACTACAAGGGCTGCAGCAAGTCAAGACAGCGTAAAATTCTGGGAGTCACAAGCAGACAATCTTCACTGGTTTAAAAAATGGCATACTGCTCTAGAGTGGAATGCGCCATTTGCAAGATGGTTTGTAGGGGGAAAAATTAATGCGTCATACAATGCACTTGACGTAACAGTACAAAAAAACCCTGACAAAAAGGCAATAATCTGGGAAGGAGAAGAGGGACAAAAAAGAGTATTGACATACAAAGATCTACTGATTCAAGTATCAAAACTTGCAAATGCCCTGAAAAAACTCGGAGTAGAAAAAGGTGACAGGGTCACAGTCTATCTTCCAATGGTGCCAGAACTTGTAATTTCACTTCTTGCATGCGCAAGAATGGGTGCTATCCACACTGTGATATTTTCAGGGTTTAGTGCCAAATCCATTAGGGATAGGGTTGATGATTCAAAATCCAAAGTGATAATCACTGCAGATGGAGGAAGAAGACGCGGTAATTTAGTACATCTAAAAAATGTAGTAGACGAGGCCATTCAAGGTCTTGATTTTGTAGAGCATGTCATTGTCTTGGAGCACACTTGCACCCCAGTTACATTTACTGCCAAGGACAAGAAATGGAAAGAATTTGTAGATTCAATGGAATCTTCATGCGATGCAGAAATGCTTGACAGCACACACCCCCTTTACATTTTGTACACTTCTGGAACAACAGGAAAGCCAAAAGGTGTTTTGCATGGAACTGGGGGGTATCTTACACATATTTTTGCAACATTCAAGTGGATTTTTGATATAAAAAATTCTGATGTTTATTTTTGTACTGCTGATATTGGCTGGGTCACAGGTCATAGCTATGTAGTCTATGGGCCTCTGATGCATGGCACAACACAGGTAATGTATGAGGGTGCACTTGATTATCCAACTCCTGCAAGAATATGGGAGATTATCGCACGATATGGTATTACGATACTATACACTACTCCAACTGCGCTTAGGATGTTCATGAAATACGGTGACGAGCTTCCAAACTCTAATGATTTATCAAGTTTGAGATTACTTGGGACAGTTGGTGAGCCAATCAACCCACAAGTATGGAAATGGTATTTTAAGATAATTGGCAAGGACAAATGTCCTATTATTGATACATGGTGGCAGACAGAAACAGGTGGTGCGATGGTGTCACCACTTCCTGGCTTGGAGACAATTCCATTAAAGCCAGGATCTGCAGCAAGACCTGTTCCAGGAGTTTACCTATCTGTAGTTGATGAAAATGGAAAAGAGGTGTCACCTGATTCCAAGGGCTATCTTGTAATAGAAAAGCCATGGCCTGGAATGCTTCTTACACTTTGGGGTGATGATGAAAAATACAAGACAGTCTACTGGTCAAAATACAAAAACATGTACTATGCAGGTGATTATGCCATAAAAGACAAGGATGGATACATCTGGATGCTTGGAAGGGCAGATGACGTGCTAAAAGTAGCAGGCCATAGGCTTGGTACCGCGGAACTAGAAAGTAGTCTTGTATCACACAAGGTAGTTGCAGAAGCTGCAGTGTGTGGAATACCTCATGAAGTAAAAGGTGAATCAATCATTGCATTTGTTGTCCTAAAAGATGGCATTTCTTCAAACCCGCAGCTAAAAGAAGATCTTGTGTTGCATGTTAGAAAAACAATAGGTCCAATTGCAGCACCTGACCAGCTATATTTTGTCACAAAACTGCCAAAGACACGAAGCGGCAAGATAATGCGAAGGCTACTAAAAGCAATAGCGCAAGATGAAAAAATTGGAGATGTCAGCACGCTAGAAGATGAAGCCTCTGTTGATGAGGTAAAAGCAGCATTTACTGAATTGAAACAAACACTTGAAAAATCCTAGATTGAAATTATTTGCATCTTTGAGCTTTCAGTGATATGGAACTTGTCTGTAAACCCACCAGTTACTTCTAAAACATATTTTGCCTTTTTACCGTCTGCATTTTGAACTGTACATGTGACAGTCTCTAGTGCTGATTTACACGGTGGGACGTTTTTTGCTATGTGGATTACATTTCCATCTGCGTCAAACCAAATGATATCTAATGGAAACTGCATGTTTAGCATCCATATTGGGACAACCTGCTCTTGGCTGAACACAAAGATCATACCCTGGTTGTCTGCAAGTTCATTTTGAAACATCAGGCCTCTTACTCTTTGCGCATCTGTTTCTGCAATTTGCACATCTAACATCTTGTCATCAAGTTTGATTGTTCCCATTGGAAATTTGACCTCTGAAAGTTTAGAGTCGGCCGGAATTGTCAAAACACCAACTATGCCAATTATCACTGCTGCAATTGCAATAGGAATTAAAACTTGGGCCCTTGTTGCCACAAAAAACCTAGTCGATATCTAGTTAAAAACCAATGCAAAAAATAATGAAGAGTTTTAGAATCTTAACGCATCTTATCTTTTAGATGTGAATAGTCACTGAAAAAGTTCTTTGTTTCCTGGCCCACATCTTTTATGGTTGCTCCATTGTATATCTTCTCCAAGTATTTTCCAGCAATTATCATGGGAATGCCAATGGGTGTTGTAATTGGGTCTGGCGAAAGAAGGAAAATGAATCCAATTTTTGTAATCTTTTTTCCTGGTGCCGGTGCTCTCTGGAGTGCACCCAAGGCGCGTGCAGTACCTCTGTCGTCAATCTTTCCAAGTTCAGAGTAAATTTTGGCTCTTCTGTGAAGGGAATCTCTTACTTTCTTTATTTTATCAATACCTTGCTTTGCTCCCTCGTCCATGCATCCCTCATTTTACAAAAAATAGTTAAAACTCCATGCAAAAGATCAATCACAACTGGGTGAACATTTCTGATCAAGAGATTAGGTTATATGATTTCGTGTATACTAAACAAAAACATGAAAGAAAAGCGTGCTGAACGACTGGAATCCATAAAAGAGGCCCATAAATCTGCAAAAACCGACTATTCTAGGATAGAAGACTATCTGGAGGTGATATCCGAACTTGTGGAGCTTAAAGGGTATGCAAACACGCTTGACATATCACGATACCTTACAGTCAGCGCACCGTCTGTCACAAAGATGCTACAAAAGCTTGCAGAAGGAGGATATCTTGAATATGAGAAATATCGCGGAATCAACCTTACGCCAAAGGGCTCTACACTGGCAGATGCGGTACGGCAAAAGCATGGTACATTACTTGAATTCTTCAAGATGCTTGGCATTAGCCATGATATTGCAAGCCAAGATGTTGAAGGAATGGAACACCATCTAAACCCGCAGACAATAAAACAATTAAGAAAACTTGTTACGTTTCTAAAATCAAATCCAAAAATTCTTGATAATTTCCAGTAACTAGTCGTGTACAGTTATCTTGATATCATCTTTTGACATTACTGCACTTATCAATCTCTTACCTGCTGAAGATTTTTTTGCAATAATTATTCTACCGCTTTTTCCAACTCTGGTGGATGTAATGTTTCTGTCATTGACGTAAACGTCTGCATCCATGCCTGATTTTGAAATATCAACCTCTAAAACAAAATTGTTGCCTGACTCTGACATCTCAAACCATTCTCCCCCTCTGGAAGATCCTTCGTCCTTTGAAACTACATCAATATGGACACCAAGTGTTTTTTCAAGTTCATTTACTGTAGAGCCACCTCTGCCAATGATTGCAGGTATGGATTCCTTGTCAACTCGTACCCGTATGCTATTATTTGATAAAATCTCAATCTCTGCATCCGAATCAAATCTTCGTATGGTATCTCTGATCTTTGACTCTGCCAATTTTTCAATGCCACCACTTTTGCTTTCTTTTGATATTGGAATGACAATGTTTTCTTCACCATATGTGTAGATTTCATATTCTAGGACGTGGTCCTCAAAGTTTCTGACTTCAATGACTGGTCTTGCCAAGTCTTGTTCTGTCATTCCTGTTGGAACTTTGACCTTGAACTCCAACTCGTACACTTTGGAAATCTGACCTGCTTTTACAAATACCACTGTATCCAATATGTGTGGAATCATTCCAAGCTCGACTTTTCCTATGAATCTCTGTATTGCATCAAGTGGTGCATGTGCATGAACAACTCCCACCATGCCTACGCCTGCAAGTCTTAGGTCTGAAAATACTCTAAAATCTTGATACCTTCTTACCTCATCAAATATTGTATAATCTGGTCTTACCAAAAGAAGAATGTCTGCAGCGTTTTCAAAACTTCCCTCCAGATGAGTATACTGGGTCACTTGTTTGCTTACCTGAAGATCTCTTGGAGATTCAAATGTCTTTACTATCTTACCTTTGTTTGCATAATAATCTGCAAGACTTGATGCAAGTGTACTTTTTCCAGACCCCGGTGCTCCTGAAATAAGTATACCCTCTGCCTTTTCAGACAAGCGTTGCATCAATTTTTCAGAGATTGTATATTGTTCTAGTGACATTTTCACTATTGGATGTGTTATTGTAATTTCGTAACCGTTTGAAAATGGAGAATGGGTTACAACTACTCTGAAGTCTTTGTATTGAATCACAAGTGTGCCAGATTTTGATATTTCAATAACCCCAAGTTGTGTTGCTCTTGACACTTCAAGTATTTCACTAGTTATTCCTTCCAGGTATTCTTTGGTAAGTATGGTCTCCCCGATTGTTACTAGGGAAAATGTACCCGGCTTTCCTTTCTTTGCAAGTGGAAGTGTTCCCTCCTTGAGGTGAATACTCATGGTCTGATTGTCAAAGTACTTTTCAAATTCTAGGTCTGAAATTTTAATCTGTGGTTTTGAATACATTGTCTTTACTCCTTCTGCTTGGGCAACTAATGCCTGGACATAATCTGCAGTGTAAAATGTAGCTCCGTTCTTTTTTGCAATGTCTTTTATTATCGCGTCAATTCTACCATGTCTTGCAAGCTTGATATCTTCCATACTGGGTCGCTCACCTTCGAATCTGAGAGTTATGTTGTTCTTCTCTGAGAGTTCTCGAATTTTCTTAATCTCCTCTAGGCCTACAAAACCATAGTCTTTGTGCTGAGATGCTTGTGATTGTAACTCGTCTAAAACTGCAACAGGGATTATTATCTCACAATTTATCAGAGTGCCTGCTTCTATTAGTTTGGTAATCTCTCCGTCTATTATGATGCTAGTATCTACTACGAATTTTTCCACAGGTGTACTCGTTTCTAGCACCTTTTAATCATAACTGTGTTTAAGAATAATATAGTCTGATGATGGCATCTAGCCTATGAACGGAAACAAAAATGATGTTCTTATAATTGAAGATAGCAAAGCTACAACTATTTTGTTAAGAGATTTTCTAAAAAAACTAGGATATGAAAACATCACTACAACTGATACTGGAAAGGCAGGGGTTCAGTTATTTACCGATCTTGAAAGTGCTGGAAAAAAACCAATAGTTCTTCTGGACTTTCATCTTCCTGACATGAATGCAAACGAAGTGATGGCAAGCATCTTTAATGTACGCCCTGATGCAAAAATTATTCTTGAAACTGCTGATGCCAAGTCCGATGAGCAGATAAAAGATGCTCTCAGAGGAGGAGCGTATCTGTACATTGAAAAACCAATAAGATATGAGAATCTAAAAAATGTCTTTGAAACTCTGGAAAAAGAACAATCTATTCTTGAAGAAGCACCTTCTGGAGATCTTGAAAGAATAGTCTTACACCTGAAGTCTTCTTCTAGGATAAGTTTTGCAAGACTTGCTGAATATTCTAAAACTGAAAATGACTCGCTCCAAAAACATCTTTTACATCTTGAAAATGAAAAAAAGATAATAAAAATTTCAGAAATGAAAGAAGTCTCATGCCCACAATGTAGTTCAATACGAATTCTTCCAAACTTTTTCTGCCCTGCTTGTAAAAGCACTAATTTTGTTCAAGGGAAGCTAATAGAACATTTCAAGTGTGGGAATGTCTCAATTGAGGATTCATACAAAGAAAACAAATGTCCAAAATGTAAAAAAGAGATAAAGATTCTGGGAGTTGATTACAAGTCAATGGATAACTATTACATGTGCAATGACTGTGGAGACAAATTCCCTGATCCGTCTCAAGACTATGTCTGTGTAAACTGTAGCAACCGATTTCCGCTAGAAAAGGCAAAATGGGTTACAAGTGCTGGATACAAGTTAGCCAGTGTATGATTGCGCAACTCTGATAATTACGTTTAGAACTTCTTGAAAATTAAATGGTTTTAAAATGTATGCACTAGCTCCCGCATTGATACAGCCCTTGACAGTCTCCTGATTGTCACTAGCTGAAATCATGATTACTTTTGCTTTTGAATTATATGCCATGATTTCTTTGAGTACTGCAAGACCATCTTTTTTTGGCATTGCCATGTCAAGCAAAACAATGTCTGGATTAGATTTTTTGTATTCATCTAACACATCAATACCACTTGGTAATTCTGAGACCAATTTGTGTTGTCCAATCACAAGTATGTCTTTTAGGACCATTCGTATTGCATCAGAATCATCAATTATCATTACATTTACCATGTATGACTCTACAGAATATGTGATATATAATAACAAGTGTAACTTAAAATCCTAAAATCTGTGGATATGCATCTTTCATAGTCTTTTTGAAATTGTCTGTGTCAACATTGGCCTGTCCATCCAAGATACTAGACATTTTTTGTACTACATCTGAAATTGTACCATGAGAGCCTTTTAACACGCCATGACTTGCTATGTGTTTCAAAACTATGTCACTTATTCTTGCAATTTCGCCTATCTTTTCCTGTTCCATCATGGGTGCCAAACCTTTGATCTTGTGCATATGCTTTTCAATATCTATTGATTTTTCAGAAATCTGCGTATCGTTGGTACAAATAACAAGGATGTCTTTCAAATTGTCTATCTCTGATTGTATCTCTTGCCTTGCAACCCTGAGAAATTCATCAGACATTTTAACTACTTACTACATATCTTTTATACTAACTTTTATACCCGTCCACTGCCTTTTTTTTCTTTGTGAAGCTTACCCAAAAGACCTATCTTTTGCTCGCAGTAATAATTGGAGTTTCTGCTATCAACTTTTACCTTCTCATATCTACGTCACAACAGAATCAGGACATCTTACACTCTATCAGCTATGCAAGCGACCTCAAAGTTATAGTTGAAAGAATAGGTGGTACAGCAAATTCCATTGCAAGTGGTAATGAGGGAGATAGGATAACCTTGGATAACCAACTGGCTGATTTTGATACCACTTATGCAAGACTTGGGGTGGGTGGAAACATTGACGGACTCAATGTAGTTGCAGTTCCATCAGAGCTACAACCTGCATATGAAAAAGTAGGAGATGCGTGGATGCCATACAAAGAAGATGCAGAAAAAATAAGAAAAGAAACCATTTTTGATTCAAAGGTAAAAGATGGACTAACATATACACTTGGTAAAAATGGTGAACTGATTTCATTAACAAACGGTATTGAAAATGATCTTTCACCATTGGACAGAAATTACAATAGACATAAAGCGATTGCACTTGAAATGATAAACATTGCAAAAGATATTGGAGAAAAAACATTATTGTATTCTATTGGTGAAGGAGGAAATGTATCATCATCACTGAAAAAAGACCGTGTACAATTTGATGCTGACTTGAAAAAATTGGAAGGATTGCCTCTAGATGATCCAGAGTATGCACAATATGGTATAACACCTGAAACACTGCAAGAAATTCCAAGACAAAACTCTGATTCCCTGAGACAGATTGATCCTCTCTGGGAGTCTGTCAAGGCAAAACTAGTCTATATTGAATCAAACACGTTACTGTCAAAAGACTTTGGAACTGCATTATTCCAATTAAATACTCAAAGAAACGTATTGCTTTCTGTCACCACTGACTTTGTAGATCAATGGAACGGAATGATTGATTCTCAATTACACGATAAAGTTCTCATAGTACAATTGTTTGTAATTGCAGACATTGTGGTATTTGTAATAGTTGTACTGTCGATTAGAAAATCATTGTCTCCGCTTGCGACACTGACAAAGGCAATCAGCCGTGTCAGAGAGGGCATTTATGATGATAAAATTGCATATTCTACAAAAGACGAGATTGGTGAATTGATGGAGACATTCAATGCCATGTCTTCTACAATCCGGGAGAAAGAGGAAGAGTCAAAGAAAATCGAAATTGCAAAAGATGAATTCCTTGCAATGATTACACATGAATTAAAAACACCGCTTGTACCGATTCAGGGTTATTCTGATATATTACTAGGTGAACATCTTGGACCACTAAATGCAACACAAAAGGAAAGACTACAAATCATCAGCTCTAGTGCTTCAACTTTATTGCAGCTTATCTCTGACTTGCTTGATGCTCAAAAACTAGAACTGGGACAACTTAGAATCAAAAAAGAGAAAAACAACATCAGGGATACTGTAGAAAAAACAATACTTGCGATATTACCAACTGCAATTTCTGATGATATATCACTTAGTTATAGTCCAAAAAAAGACGTCTATGCAATTTATGATGATGAAAGAATAAAACAAGTACTTACAAACTTGGTCAAAAATAGTCTAAAGGCAACTTTTCCAAAGACTGGTAAAGTAGAAGTAAGCATCGAAGAAAAAGAAAATGAAGTAATAATATCTGTCAAGGATAATGGCAGAGGAATACCTCTTGATGCAAGAGATAAGATCTTTAAAAAATTCTACCAAGTTGATACTACTAGCACAAGAGAAAAGGGAGGTAGTGGACTTGGATTGTCAATCTGCAAAGGAATTGTAGAAGCTCATGGTGGCAATATCTGGGTGCAAAGTAACCAACCTCGAGGAACCGTATTCTTGTTTACAATTCCAAAATCTAAGGTAAATAGAACACCGAATATGGGAACAAATCTAATCTAGTAAACTCTGACATGTTCCTAGAAGATTATGCTGATACAGCGCTCAAAGTTGCGCTTGATGCAGGTTCCCAATACTGCGATGTACGGGCCGAGTCAGTAATGGCTACTGGATTTGTCATAGAAAATGGTGAGATTGAAAATTTTGTCTCATCTAGTGATTCTGGTCTTGGAATTCGAGTTCTGGTGAACGGCACATGGGGGTTCTATTCTATATCTGATCCAAAATCATTTGATGCTGTAAAAGAGAACATTTTGGATGCAGTACAAGCAGCACGATATTATTCTGAATCTAAAAAACATAAAGTAAGACTTGCAGAAGTTCACTCCTTTACTGATAAAGTAAATTTCAAGGTGGCAATCGAGCCAAATGTTGAGGAGATGGTAAAACTTGGTCTTGAATCTGATAAAATAATTCGTGACAAAAAAAGAATAATCAAATCGTCTGTATCAATACATCATGAT
>JBOGQV010000053.1:0-1989 GCA_050749145.1 Nitrosotalea sp.
TGATACGAATTGAAAAAGATGCACATCACGCAGAATCCTTTCTCTCAGGACATTCCATTTTATTGGACAAGGGAGCAAAATCTGATTCTATACCAGGACTTGAAATACTTACAAATGATGTCAAGGCAACACACTCTGCATCAGTTGCACAACTGGATGAAGAACAAATATTCTATCTTGCTACAAGATGCTTGAGCAAATCAGATGCTCAGAAAATAATTGTGGAAGGATTCCTTGAACCACTTTCAAGAAAAATGTCATACCAAGTTCGTGCATGGATAAGCTATCTAATAGATTCCAAGTGGGCAGGACGTAATCTTACTATCAAGACAGATGAACAACTCAAAGCTATGCTTGAAGTTGAAGAAACAAGATACAGAGAAACTGACACATTTGAAAGTCATTACAAGTATCGGTGATATCTTTGTCTAACTGGGTTAATGTCTGCAAATCAAGTGAACTAAAAAAAGGTGAGATGATTGACTTTGATTATGAAGACAAAAAAATATTGCTTGCAAATCTCGATGGCAAAGTCTATGCATCAGACAGAATTTGCACTCATGCAGATGCTGACCTCTTAAATGGAATCTTGACAGAAGAAGGTGTCACATGCCCATTGCACCTGTCTACCTTTAATCTAAAAACTGGTGTACCAGAGAACCTACCAGCTGAAATTCCACTAAAAATCTACAATGTTAAAATAGAACAAAACGAAATCTACATTGAGGTAAATTAAATTGCAAACAAGTTTCATAAATATTGAAAGTATACGAAATGATTTTCCTATTCTAAAACGTAAAGTACACAAGGACAAGGCACTTGTTTATCTTGATAATGCTGCCACTACACAAAAGCCAATCCAAGTCATTGAGGCAATCAGTAACTATTACCTAACTTACAATTCTAATATTCACAGGGCAGTCCATGAGCTTGCCGAAGAAGCAACACTTGCATATGAAACAACACGTGATAAAATAGCCAAATTCATCAATGCAAAAAATCGTGAAGAAATTGTCTTTGTAAGGGGCACCACTGAGGCAATCAACCTAGTAGCGTACGCATGGGGAAGACAAAATATCGACAAGGACGACATTATAGTAACTACAGAATATGAGCATCACAGCAATATCGTCCCATGGCAACTTTTGGTAAAAGAAAAAGGTGCAAAACTTGAATACATTGGCGTAGATGACAACGGCGAACTAATCCTTGATCACTTGGACAAATATCTCCAAACAGGAAAAGTAAAGCTTGTAGCATTTAGTCAAATGTCAAATGTTTTAGGAACTATAACTGATTCTGAAGAAATTGTCAAGCGATGCAAAAAATATGGTGTACGGGTGTTAATCGATGGAGCACAATCTGTTCCACATCTCAAAGTAGACTTGCAAAAACTTGACTGTGACTTTTTTGCCTTTTCTGCACATAAAATGCTTGGTCCTACTGGAGTTGGAGTTTTGTGGGCAAGAAAAGAACTGCTCCAAAATATGGTTCCATTCAACGGCGGAGGAGACATGATACGTGAAGTACACAAGTATGAAACTACATGGAACGACTTGCCATACAAGTTTGAAGCTGGAACTCCAAACATTGCAGATGTCATTGGATTTGCAGCAGCACTAGATTATCTTGATAAAATAGGAATGGACAAAGTACGAGAACATGAAATGGAATTGACAAAATATGCACTTGACAAACTTTCTCAAATGAAAGGAATCATACTGTATGGTCCAAAAGATGTAACAAAAAGAGGCGGTGTCATATCTTTTAATTTAGGAGACATACACCCACATGACCTTGCTACTATAGTTGATGAAGATGGAATTGCTATTCGTTCTGGACATCACTGTGCACAAGTATTGATGGAAAGATTGGATGTGTCCGCAACATCTCGCGCAAGCTTTTATATCTATAATACGAAAGAAGAGGTAGATGTTTTTGTCAAGTCGCTTAACAGAGCAAAGGAGTTGTTCAAGCTATGAGTAGTGC
>JBOGQV010000054.1:0-4968 GCA_050749145.1 Nitrosotalea sp.
TTAGCATCCATGCAGCTGTGATAGTACCTCCCTTGCTAACTATCCCAGCATGTCTTTTTACTGCAAGGATACGTTTTGCAATATCTTTTGTAATGCCGGAATGAATTGTTGTATAATCAACCCCATCTTTCACATTATGTTCAAAAGCATTAAGAAAATCATCTTCTGTAATATCAAGAGGGTTCTTGTGTTTTTCCACTCCATAGTTATATGCCTCATAAACAGGTACTGTTCCAAATGCTATTGGGGCAACTTCAAGTAGCCTTCTTCGAAATATCCCAACATCCCCGCCATCACTGAGATCCATTATAGTATCAGCATGATATCTAATTGCAACTTCGGCTTTCTTTACTTCGTCTTCAAGGTTTTGGTTTAATGTAGAATTTCCAATGTTCACATTTACCTTAGTCTTCATACCTTTTCCAATTCCAACTACTCTAATCTTTTGTAGACGAGCATTGTTATGCGGTATAATGATAGAACCGTTTGCAATCTTTGGAATGAGCCACTCTAATGTTACATCTTCATCACGTGCAACTGCCTTCATTTCATCTGTAGCTACACCCCTCCGCGCAGCATTCATCTGTGTACTCAATTTACTAATTTTAGCCAGTGATTGGATTTAAACGTGAGTTTCTAAACCAAGTATCATGAACATCCTATCTATTGCAGGCTCTGATCCATCATCAGGAGCAGGCATACAAGGAGACATGAAGACATTTAGCACATTTGGAGCATATGGTCTAAGCGTAATCACAGCCATTACAAGTCAGAATACAAAGAAATTTTTTGATGTAAAACCTGTCAGGTCATCACTTGTAAAAAGCCAGATAAGATCAATTCTTGAAGATTTTCGTATAGATGCAATAAAGATAGGAATGGTGTACGATAAACAAACCATCAGAGCAATACACTCAGAACTTGACAAAATTAAAGTACCAATAATCCTTGACCCCATATTCAAAACCACAACAGGTGGAATTCTTCAGATGGAAAATGCCTTGTCAGATTTCAAAAAACTACTCATCCCCATTTCATACATAATTACTCCAAATATAGTAGAGGCTGAAAAGATTTCTGGTACCAAGATTAGATCATTGAAAGATATGAAAAACATAGCAAGAAAAATTCAGAAACTCGGAGTAAGAAACGTGATAATAAAAGGAGGACATTTTCTTTCAGGCTCAAAGGTCATGGATATACTCTTACAGGATAAGCAATTCCATGTATTTTCTCACGATAGACTAAAATTTGAAAACCATGGAGGTGGTTGTACGTTTTCAGCTTCATTGTGTGCAAACATTGCAAGAGGAAAAGAATTACCAGATGCAGTAGATTCTGCACGTCTTTTTACAGTAAAATCAATCAAAAATTCATCAAGGATTGGAAAGGGGCTTGCAATCACAATGCATTCAAAGGGCGATGAAATTGAAAATCAATTATCGCGTGCCATCACAAAATTTTGTTCTATAAATTCCATATACAAATACATTCCAGAATGCCAGACAAATTTTGTATATTCAACATTAAATCCATCATCTTTAAAAGATGTAATGGGGTTAGAAGGAAGAATTGTAAGAACGGGAAATTTTGGAACTGTTGCAGGCAATCTCAGATATGGGGGATCAAAACATGTTGCATCCGCAGTATTAGAAGTGGCAAGAAAATTTCCTTCCATCAGATCTGGGGTAAATTTGAAGTATGATAACAATACAATAAAGAAAGCAATTTCGAGAGGGTTGAAAGTTTCTTCATATGATAGAAAACAAGAACCGCTAAAGAACAAAAAGAAAGATGGTAGTACCGTGCCATGGGGTATCAGAACAGCCATGACCAGTTTGAAGACACCTCCAGATGCTATATTTCACAAGGGCGATTTTGGAAAAGAACCCATGATCTTAATTTTTGGAAAAGATCCAGAAGACACACTAAGAAAAATTTTGAAGATATTAAGATAGTATATTTCATCTCTCAACATAAATACCAGAAATCCAGGATGAATTATGTGAAAGCAGTCATTTTAGCTGGTGGCCTTGGCACAAGACTTCAGCCATATACAATATTTCTCCCAAAAGCAATGTTGCCACTAGGTGAAAAGCCGCTTTTAGAACACCTCATAGAATGGGTCAAACAGGGTGGAGTTGACTCTTTTGTCCTTTGCGTCAGCTACCTAAGAAAAACAATTGAGGATTATTTTGAAGATGGGAGTAGGTTTGGGGTAAAAATTGAATATGCAGTTGCAAATAGACCTCTTGCCACAGCAGGTCAACTAAAAACTGCAGAAGAATTCATTGATGACACTTTTGTCTGCCTATATGGAGATTCAATATTTGATTTTAATTTGAAAGGCATGATAGAGAATCATCGCAGAAAAAAATCATTTGCCACCATGGGATTATTTGAATACAAGACTAAATTGCAATATGGATTCATAGAGACGGATAAATCAGATAGGGTAAAGGCATGGCGCGAAAAACCAGAAGTTAAAGGAAATATCAACATAGGCTGCTACGTAATGGAGCCAGGCATATTCAAGTTCATACCCCCTAACAAACCATATGGTATGGATGATGTAATACGCAGTGCCATAGCAAAGAAAAACAAAGTGAGTGGATATCACATAAAGAAAGGTTTTCTGGATATTGGAGACAAGACTTCATACAGAAGAGCTTATCAACACTACATCACACGACTAGGCCGGATTTAGACCAAAGTATGACGGCCATCAAGATACGCAAATTACAAAGAAGGGACATCAACAATGGTTTTTTACTTTCACTTGATTCACTTAGAAAATCAAGCCACATTAAACCAAAAAAGGCAAGTATGGTTTTCAACAAGATCTCAAAAAACCCACATCAGGTAATCTATGTAGCAGAAGAGAATTCAAAAATAATAGGTTCGGCAAGCATTTTGATTGAGCAGAAATTCATCCATGATGGAGGCAGAGTGGGACATATTGAAGATGTTGTAGTAAGAAAAGGGTTCCAGGGAAAAGGGATAGGAAAAAAGATAGTTGATGCACTTTTAGAATATGCTGAAAAACAAGGATGCTATAAAACAATTCTTGATTGCACAGATGAGTTAATTCCGTTTTATGAAAATATAGGATTTAAGAGACATTCAAATTCAATGCGATTTGATCATCTATCAAAAAAGTAATCCCTTTTGGGCATAGGTTTTACCCTAAACAATAGTACACCAATTACAATCACAGGAATAGAAGCTATTGCAAATGCAATTGGCGAACCAGTAAGTTCTGGCACAACATACGCAGGAGCTATTTTTGGTATCAATGTACTTACATAATGCATTCCACCAATGGTAACTAATCCTCCAGATATTAGTAGAGAACCAACAAGTCTTGAGCCATATCTGCGTGCTAGCACAAAAGATGATCCTGCTAAAACTAGTGCAGGTGCCACACTAATAGAAATGAATTCGCGTATTTCAGAAGAAGGATCAATATCATGAGAAGGGTGTGCCAAGTAGACACTGATGGATATCATTTGAGCTACAAACATTACAAACAAGCCAAGACTTGCAACAGCCACCCATCGCTCAATTGCCACAATAATTCTTCTCTTTGTTCAATAAATAAACCAAATGGTTGTCTCTAAACTATTCCGACAAGATTTGCAAGTTCTTTTCTACAAGCAGAACCAAGTTCTTCTGCAGCTTTTTCAGGAGTTACTTTGTTAAGAAATACACCATATCCTCGTTCAAGTCCAGACCAAGGGTCAGCCTGAGGATAGACTTCGATGTGCCAATGAATTTGCCTATTGTTCTTTTTTTCTGGTGAAAGATGGAAGACCATATTATATGATAAGTTTTTCATCGTATTTGCAAGCCCACCTAATGTAGCACGCAAAATAAGAGACAGATCATTAATCTCTTTTTGAGTTATTTTAGAAAAACTTGTTATGTGTTTTTTTGGATAAATCCAAAATTCATACGGATGTGATGGAGCCCAAGGACAAAAAGCAAGAAATCCTTCAGTCTGAAGTATTTGCCGCGGTCCTCCCGTTTCAGTACCGACAGTTTGGCACATTGGACATATTCCTTTTTCATTGAGTATTTTGTGTGCAGCCTCTGCTTCTTGTTCTATTACAGGAGGAATTGTTGAAAATGTTACGATGTTCAGATGTGCATGAGTTGTTGAACCGCCTGCTTCTTTTCCATGGTCTACATATATTGAAACATATGTAACACCACGTTGTGTATACAACCACCTAAGTCTGTCTTGTATCACTACAAGCACATTGGACCATTGCTCTGTTGATATGCTTGCAAGAGAATCTTTGTGTTTTTCAGAGGCAACCACAACATAGTGATATCCATATGCAGGTTCACTGTAAAGCGGTCTATCACTGTAAGAGTTTTCTGATGTGGTAGTAACAATCGGGTTTTTACTTTCAAATACTCTAACGGACCAATTTTGAACATAATTATCTTCAGTATCTTGAAGTCTTTGTAACATTCCATCTTTTGCCACAAGAGATAGTGTTGATGGGTTGGTCATAGATTCGTTTCCTGGACAATATGGACATTTTTTTGAATCAACTACAGAGTTGTTTTCAGGAGACGTGATCACAAACCGATCAATAGAATAATCCTTACGCAAGTCCCCCATACTGCTAGATTTTGGATCTAGCAATTTAAAACCTTTGCAAAGATCGGAAATAAACACCTATTCTGCACAATTTTGACATCCAATCTGTCCGAGAAGGTCATTTTGATAAAAATTAAACTTAAATTGGAATCTCAGATCTTCGAGAGTGTATCATGTCAACAACATCATTAAAACGAGATCATGCTTTAATCGAAAAAGTGCTAAAATCAATGTGGTCTACCATTCCATTACTTAAATCTGGAAAGACCATACCAGAACCAATACTAAACCAAGTAATTGACTTTTCAATGAATTTCACAGATGTTTGTCATCATGGAAAAGAAGAAAATTCCCTC
>JBOGQV010000055.1:0-2497 GCA_050749145.1 Nitrosotalea sp.
ATTTGTATGTTTTAAGCGACGAGATTTATTCATCATACGCAAACAAGCCATGGAAGAGCATTCTGACATATCGATACAGCAAATCTGTAATAACACAATCATTTTCCAAGTCACATGCAATGACTGGTTTTAGGATTGGATATGCGGTATCAAGCCCTGAAATAATAGAAAAAATGTCAAAACTCCAGGCTCTTGCCTTAACAAACGTGTCAGAACCCATTCAATATGTAGCAATGAAAGCGTTAAAGGCAGATACGACCGATAATACTAAAACCATCAGAAACAGACTAGAAACCATATTGAAAAAGGCAAAAACTATGCAATTAGACTTTGTAGAACCAGATGGTGCAATGTACTTGTTTGCCAAAATAAGACAAGAAAACTTTGATTCTATAGATTTTACAAATAAGCTTTTAGACACGGGGGTAGCAATAGCACCAGGAGAAGGATTTGGAAATTATCAAGGATTTGTCAGAATATCAGCCTGTCAGCCAGAAGATACACTTAATCAGGGAATGCAAATAATAGAGGACAGGTTGAAAAGCAAATAATGAAAAAAAAGATTGCAATAATTGGAGCAGAAGGTCAAATGGGAAAATGGTTCTCAAAGTATTTTCTTGAGAAAGATTTTGAAATAATAGGATATGACTCTGAAAAAGAGATTTTAAACAAATCAGTTACAAAAGCACAATCCCTAGTGGGGGCCATTCTAACAGCTGATTACGTTATTTTGTGCATACCAGTAAAGCGTACACCCGAAACTATACGACTCATAGCAAAAGAGATGAAACGTGATTCTTACTTGATAGACATTTCATCACTCAAAACAAAGACTGCCGCAGCTCTTTCCAAGATACCAGACAAGGTAAATCCAATCTGTATTCACCCAATGTTTGGTCCAGGAACTAAGAGACTAAAAGGACAAAATATCATATCAATCCCAATTCGAGATGCAAAAAAAGAGATGGCCGTAACAAAATCATTGTTCGAGGAAGCAAATTTTGTTCAGATAGATGCAACAGAACATGATAAAAAAATAGCAATGGTGTTAGGAATGCCACATCTAGTAAACCTGGCACTTGCTAACATATTTGCAAAGGAGGAAAACTTCTCCCTAGTCGAAAAAATGGCTGGAACTACTTTCAAAGCGCAAAAATATCTCACTACAGGCATAATGACAGAGCCGCAAGAGCTTATTGAAACAATAATCTCAAATCCAGAGATAAGAAGATACGCAGAAGAATTTTGGAAGGATATAGGTAGGATGCTCATTTTAATTCAAGAGAATAAAACTGAAGAGATGATAAAATACATCTCAAGTGCAAAGGAAAGACTAGCGAAAAACATTGATCTTGACGAATCATACAAAAAGCTTGTAACAATGGTAAATGCTGTAGAAAAATAATTGAAATCTACCAAAATAGTAACTTCTTTTTTAACTCAGAATGACAAGTATCTCATTCTAAAACGAAGTAACAAAGTGAGATCAATGAAGGATCTTTGGGCAGGTATAAGTGGCATAATAGAAGGCAATGAAGATCCCCTATACAGAGCAAAAAAAGAGATACAAGAAGAAACCAGTATTACTGAAAACCAAATTACGTTGATTCGCTCCGCATCACAAATGAGAACAGATTCTCCACAATATGAGAATCATGAGTGGTTGATCTTTCCATTTTTGTTTTCAGTGAAAGATCCCAAGATAAAGTTGAATTGGGAAAATTCTGAATACCAATGGGTATCACCAGTAGAACTTGTAAAATTTCAAACAGTGCCCAGTCTTGAAAAAGTACTAGCCAGTCTGCTGTAATTTTTCTACATCAGTTTTAGCAAATCGTTGTTGCGGGAGCATAATGTAGACACATGCACCTCCACACATTGTACATGGAACAGTATTTCCTTTGAGTTGTCCAGTTCTTGCATGTATACGAGACGCTTCCTCAGGATCAATGGATAGCGCAATTTGTTTTTCCCAGTTGAGAGTTCTTCTTGCTTCAGTCATTTCTATATCCCACTTGATTGCTTTGTCTCTTAGCTTGACAAGATCTCCGGCATGTGCTGCAATTCTATATGCAATTAATCCTGCTTTGACCTCTTCTGCAGTTGGCAATGCAAGATGTTCCGCAGGAGTAAGATAACATAATAGATCCACACCTTCACTTGCAGAAATGGCTGCACCAATAGCACTAGCTATATGATCATGTCCTGAAGCAATATCTGTCACCAGAGGTCCTAGTACATAATATGGTACCTCACCAATCAGGGATTTTGCCAGCCTTACATTAGCGGCAACTTCATTGAGTGGAACATGTCCAGGGCCCTCAACCATCACTTGTACATCTTTTTCATGCGCAATTTTAGTAAGTCGTGAGATGTTGATCATTTCTTGTACTTGGAGTTCATCATGAGAATCAAGAATAGAGCCAGGTCTTAATGCATCACCCAAGCTAAAAGTGACATCATATTTTCTTGCAATCTCTATAAGATAGTCAAAGTG
>JBOGQV010000056.1:0-1732 GCA_050749145.1 Nitrosotalea sp.
ACTTGCGCATCTCCATCAGGCGGGCCAGGCAATATCGGCGATAGATCAGGCTGAGAACTGTCCACATGATCGAACTCCTACGTTTGATCAGTATCGGTCAGGCTGACCCGCAATCGTTTCAGGATCATTGCGCCGCCTGCTGAAATGGTTTCCTGGCAGCCCAAAATGATTTCGTCGGGAACGCGACGGAGGTCGGCGCAGGCAAACGTGCCGGCTTTCCGAGCCGCGGGCGCCTTACGCTTCCGGGAGAGGAGGCCGGCCCTTGGTGCGGGTATTCCAACTGCCCCAGCTTACGCTGGCGAGACTTTGAAGATCGGTTGCGACGGGCCGCCTGGTCTGGCGCTCGTATGCCGCAATGCACCGCTCGGATTCCGAGATTTTTCGCTTCAGCTCGGCGATGGCTTTTTGCGTTCCGCCGGCTCTCTTGGAACTGGCGATTTCGCCAATGGTAAACCGGGCGGTCTCCAGGGCCTTCAAGGCGTCCCGGTTCCTCCTGAGCTGGACCCTGTGCCAGGCGATGTTGCTATTGCTGTCAGCAATCATGTGAACCTCCTGATTCGCGCCGGAGCATAGCATTCCTTGGAATCGGCGGGCAGCGCCTCCTCGATCCGGAGCGAATGGTCAGAGATCTCGACGTGCGGTCCGCAGGTTCGGCATCGACCGCAGCGAAGATTGCGGCGGTTTCGGTCAGAAGACCCCGGCGCTCAGATCATATCCGACGATCGCGAACAGCAGCGACGCCAACAGCCCGATCCCGCAAAATATGATGATGGTCTTGAGTCCGTCGACGTCAGTATCGGCTCTTGATGCACGTATGATGGCCCTTAGGATTGCCTCCATGTTACCGCCTCCGTTGCGCTCCCGGGGTTGGACTGGAAGCAACCTTACCTCCGTTGCGGCGGCAGACTTGTGAACCCGATCACTGGTCAGGTTGGCCAGCGCGCGATGACACGCAGGTCACATCCAACGATGTTGGACGGGGAAATTGTTTCGGTCACATCTTCTGGGATCAATGCCCCAGCGCCGCCGCAACCTGGCCGACCAGTTGTTCGGCCAACATGTGATAGCCCTCGGGAGTCAAGTGTTGGCCGTCCGGTTGATGCGGCAATCCGTGGAACATGCCGTTCGGCAAGAGCACAACCTTGAGGCCCATTGAGGCCAGCCGCGCCTGAATCTCGGCCGTCCTGTCAGGCGCCAGCTTGCGTCTGTCGTTTCCACCTGGCTGCAGGATCACGACGCTGGTTCCCTTTGGCACGACATGACTCAATCGCGCGAGCATTCCACCGGTGGTGTCACCATTGATTCCGGCGTTGATGACGCGAGCATTCAAGCCCTTGCCGCGGAGCAGGGCTTCGAGTTGAGCCGGGTAGGCCTGACTCCGGGACACACCCTTGCCGAACGTATTGCTCGCCCCGAGCGCGACGACTGTCGCAGCCTGCGCAGTGGCGGCGGCGAACAGCACGCCAATGACCCCGACCAGACCGATCAGCATTCGTTGCTTCATTTCCAGCACCTCCCAATGTGCGCCGGCAAAATGGCAATGTCGGCTGCGCGCATCTTGCGCTTGCATCGCTCGGGTGCGCAAACGGTTCTGATCACATCACGGCAACCATCGTCCCGCAGCGTCGGCCGTGTCTTCGGGCCGCGTGTTGAAGGCGATGGCGGGGGCCGGAGCAACACGGCGGATCGCGTTGACGATGGCCTCAAACAACACAAGACTTTGTGGAGGCAG
>JBOGQV010000057.1:0-8409 GCA_050749145.1 Nitrosotalea sp.
AAAGTGATCTAAATGAGTATGAAAAATTTGGGTTGCAAGTCACACTAGATGGCAAGTCAATCAATATCCAGTGGCCTGACCAGAATTCTACTCAGGAATTCATTCCTCCGCTGATAAATCAAGTTCAAAACAGTTTAGACAGCATTATAGTAGAAATAATAAAATAAATAGCCTAAGGCAACGATCAAAATTCATGATTCCTCTTTCTGGTGATATTAATAACACTAAAGGTGTCATTAGGGAAAATGTTGGCTCGTTTGGAACTACTAGGGGAACTTCAACACTAAAACGCGGATTTGCACACATGTTAAAAAATGGAGTTGTCATGGATGTTACAACTGTTGAACAAGCTCAGATTGCAGAAGAATCTGGCGCAGTAGCAGTAATGGTTTTAGACAAACTTCCATCTGATGTTAGAAAAGCTGGTGGTGTAGCAAGGACTGCAAGCATTAGAATTATTCAAGAAATTATGGACTCTGTAACAATTCCTGTTATGGCAAAATGTAGAATAGGTCACGTATACGAAGCAATGGTTTTGCAAGAAACAAATGTAGACATGATTGACGAATCTGAAGTATTAACTCCTGCAGATGAAAATCATCACATATGGAAATGGGATTTCACTAGCCCATTTGTAAATGGTGCAAGAAATCTAGGTGAAGCACTTCGAAGAATAGAGGAAGGTGCAGCAATGATCAGAACAAAGGGAGAACCTGGTACTGGCAATGTTGCAGAAGCTGTTATTCATATTAAAAATGTAAATACAGAATTAAGACGCATAAAATCGATTTATGATGCAGGTGATGAACAAGATTTGATTAGTGTTGCAAGAGAATTAAAAGTTTCATACTCTGTTGTAGAAGAGACTGCAAGTTTGGGTAGATTGCCTGTTGTCAACTTTGCAGCAGGTGGAATATCAACTCCTGCAGATGCTGCATATCTGATGACTCTGGGTTGCGATGGAGTATTTGTCGGATCTGGAATATTCAAAGCTGATGATGCAAAAGAAAGAGCACAAGCAATAGTTCTGGCAACGACATTCTGGGAAGATCCGGACAAAGTAAAGGAAGCTCAGAAAATGATTGATGAGAGACAATCTATGTTGGGATTGGATACAAAGAATCTTGAACTTAGAATGCAAGAACGTGGTAGTACAGCATGAGTGGTGTAACCATAGGAATATTAGCAGTTCAGGGAGACGTTGCAGAAAACATAATGGCCACAAAGATGGCAATTGAAGAACTAAGTTTGGATGGTATTGTAACTGAGGTTAAAACTCCTGAACAGATTTCTGATCTTGATGGATTAATAATACCTGGTGGAGAAAGTACAGTCATAGGTACACTGTCTCTGGTAAATGGTTCTTTGAAAAAAATTAAAGAAAAAATTGCAAGTGGAATGCCTGTCTTTGGAATATGTGCGGGAATGATACTGCTATCAAAAAAGGCAAAAGATAGAGTCGTAGGTGAAATGGATCAGCCATTATTGGATTTTCTTGATGTAAAAATAGAACGAAATGCTTTTGGCAGACAAAAGGATTCCTTTGAATCTGAAATCTCGATGGATAAGATAGGCATCAACAAATTTCAAGGTGTGTTTATTCGTGCGCCCTCAATCATAGATGCAGGAAAAGATGTAGAGATATTATCAAAGTTTAACGAAAAGATAATTGCAGTAAAACAAGGAAACATCATTGGTACTGCATTTCATCCTGAACTTACCGGGGACCTTTCACTTCACAAATACTTTGTAAGTCTAATTAAAGCAAAACACTAGAGATTTTTAGATACCGTTATCAGAAATACCGTTTATATTAAATTCAAATTAGTCGTATACTGTTATTAGAATGCAAATAGAAACAACTCCCGATCTAGTTTCAAAGGTTTATGCTAAAATCACAGAAAACATTACAAAATATAGAAAACTAGTCAACAGGCCACTTACTCTGACTGAAAAAATTCTAGTAGGTCATCTTGATGATATTGAAAGTGCAAAAGATCTAGAACCCGGCAAGAGCTATTCATTTCTCAGACCTGATAGAGTTGCACTACAAGATGTTACCGGACAGATGGTGATTCTGCAGTTCATGCAATCCGGTCTTAAGAGAAGTACACTCCCAACAACTGTTCACTGTGATCATCTTATTCGTGCCAAAGTCAGTGGAGATGTAGACATTAAAGTTGCACTAGATGAAAATAGTGAAGTTTACAAATTTCTTGAATCTTCATCTAGAAAATATGGAATAGGATTTTGGAAACCAGGTGCAGGAATTATTCATCAAGTTGTACTAGAAAATTATGCTTTTCCTGGTGGATTGATGATTGGAACAGATTCTCATACACCAAATGCCGGCGGTCTAGGTATGCTTGCTGTTGGAGTAGGAGGATTGGATGCAACAGAGGTGATGGCAGGATTTCCATGGGAACTGTTGTACCCAAAAAGAATCGGTATATACCTCAAAGGAGAACTAAACGGTTGGGTTGCACCAAAAGATGTCATACTGTATGTAGCATGGAAGCTTACCGTGTCAGGTGGAACAAATGCCATAGTAGAATACTTTGGACCTGGCACAAAATCAATTAGTTGTACTGGTAAAGCTACAATAACTAACATGGGTGCAGAAATCGGTGCAACGTGTTCTGTATTTCCATATGATGACAAGATGGAAGTTTATCTAAAGTCAACTAATCGTGGACAAATTGCAGAGCTTGCAAATAAGTATCAAGACATTCTTGTTGCAGATCCTGAAGTTGAACAAAATCCAGAAAAATATTTTGATAAAGTAATAGAGATTGATCTGTCTTCACTAGAGCCATACATTGCAGGTCCACATACTCCAGATCTTGTAAGACCAATTTCTAAGCTAGCAGAAGATGTAAAAGAAAACAATTACCTTGATACAATTTCTGTAGCTCTTATTGGAAGCTGTACCAACTCTTCATATGAAGATATGACAAGGGCTGCATCTGTTGCAGAGCAAGCAAAATCTCATGGAATTCATGTACGGATTCCGCTTCTTGTAACTCCTGGTTCAGAACAAATCAGAGCAACAATTGAACGAGACGGACAAATGCACACTTTAAACGAGATTGGCGCAACTGTGTTGGCAAATGCCTGTGGTCCATGTATTGGACAGTGGAATAGGCCTGAGATAAAAGCTGGAGAACTCAACACCATAGTTACTTCATTTAACAGAAACTTTCCTGGACGAAATGATGGCCGACGTGAAACAATGGCCTTTATGGGAAGTCCAGAGTTAATTGTCGCACTTGCACTTGGTGGCAAATTATCATTTAATCCATTAAAAGATACTCTCAAAGGGTCTGACGGAAAAGACTTCAAACTGGAACCTCCGAAAAAAGCACCAGAGGTACCATCCAAGGGATTTTCAAATATAGGCGAAATCTATATCGCACCTGCTACAAATCCCGATGAGATTGAAGTTGTGATCAATCCAGCAAGTGGCAGATTGCAAAAACTAGAGCCATTTTTGAAATGGGATGGAAAAGATTTTGTCGAATTGCCGCTCTTGCTTAAGGCAAAAGGAAAATGCACTACAGATCATATCTCTCCTGCAGGTGCATGGCTGTCATTGCGTGGCCATATTGACAAAATTAGTGATAACATATTTCTTGGCGCTGTTAATGCATTTACAAATGATATTGGCAAAGGAAAAAACCAACTAAATGGAAATACCGAATCATTTCCAGTCATTGCAAGACAATACAAAGAGAAAGGTCTGAAATGGATAGTAGTAGGTGATAACAATTACGGGGAAGGCAGCAGCAGGGAACATGCTGCAATGTCTCCGAGATATCTTGGATGCGCTGCAGTTATTGCACGAAGTTTTGCTCGTATACATGAAACAAATCTTAAGAAACAAGGAGTGTTAGCACTCACCTTTGTCAATCCATCTGATTATGACAAGATTCAGGAAGCCGACAAGATCAGTATACTTGATCTATCTCAGATACAGCCTGGAAAAAATGTCAAATGTATGCTAAATCATAAAGATGGAACAAAAGATGAGATTGCACTCAAGCATTCCTACAATGATTTCCAGATAAAATGGTTCAAGGCAGGTTCCGCTTTGAACATTATGCGTGAGAGAGAAGCACAGGCTGCATAAAAAAGTAAAAACTAATAGTTTCGGTGTTGTTATTTTCTATCTACTATGAGTCATACATTTGATCCAAATGAACTCTATAACAGAGTAGTTCATTATTACATTGACAAAAAGAGTTATTCAAAAGAACAAGCAAATCAGATAGCCCGCAAAGTTGTGGAGAGGGAAAAAAGCAGGCATACGTGCAAGAATGTCAATTGTGGTCATGGTATAGATGATCACATTAGGCATAGTGAGACTTGCCTTGTTCTAGACTGTGAATGCAGAAAATTTGTTAGCTAGATACTTGCAAAAGTATCTTTCCAAACTGACTACTTTCTTCCATCTTCTGATGTGCATCTTTTACATCTTTTAGATCAAATACACTGTCAATTACCGGTCTTATTTTTTTTAATTTCATAAACTTGTGCAATGAAACAAGTTGTGACTTTGAGCCAAGATATGCACCTATTATTTGGGCTTCTTTGCTGTAAAGTGATCTTATGTTTACAACTGCTTCTCCTCCAGTTGTAGTACCGCATGTGATCATTCTTCCTTTCACCTTGAGGACTTCAAGACTTGTGGACCATGTCTTTGCGCCCACATGATCAATTACAGCATCTACTCCAACTTGATTTGTAAATCTTAGAACTTCTAATGTAACATCTTTGGTACTTCGGTCTATGACAAAGTCTGCCCCTAATTTTTTTGCAAGCGCAGTTTTATTTTTGTCTGATGCTATTGTGATGATCTTCAAACCCTTTGCTTTTGCAAGTAGGATTGCAGCAGAACCAACTCCACTGTTTGCCCCCCATATCAGGATAGTATCGCCTTTTTTACATCTTGATTTTTCTAACATGTTCCATGCTGTAAGATATGAGATGTTGATTGCAGCAGCCTCCTTGTCTGAGAACCAACCTGGTTTTTTTATTATGTTCTTCTTTGGAACTGAAATAATCTCTGCATAGCCTCCCTTATACTTGCCAAATCCGCCTATTATCCCAAAAGATACTCTTGGAATACTAGTATCGACTACTGGATACACGATAACTTTTTCTCCCTTTCTAAAATCTCCAAATCCCTCTAATATGGTTCCACAAATATCGCACCCCAAAATATGTGGAAATGATACACTCTTGCCAGGTATCCCATTTCTTACCCAAATATCCAAGTGGTTTACAGCACAATAATTTACTCTAACTAGAACATGTCCTTTCTCTGGGCTAGGATCTTGGATTTGTTCATATGATAATACATCTGGTCCTCCATGTTTTCTAATAACTACCGCCTTCAACTCTTAGTGAAAGATAAAATTATTATTTAAAGAACGCCACAAATGCGACTCTATTATTGAAGAGAAAACTTGTTAAGCCATGATCATGTTAAATCATAATTGACAAAACCAAAAATTCTTGCATTTGCAGGAAGTACTCGTATTGATTCATTTAATAAAAAACTAGTAAAAATTGCAGCAACAGGTGCAACGGAGAACAATGTGGATGTTACTGTAATCGATCTTCGAGATTTTGCAATGCCTCTCTATGATGGAGATCTGGAACAAAAAGATGGACTTCCTTCTAATACGCGCAAGCTCAAGGACTTGATGTTATCACACCATGGATTTCTCATATCGTCGCCAGAGTATAACAGTTCAATCTCAGGTGTTCTAAAAAATGTAATTGACTGGACATCTAGATCATCTGAAGGTGAGGAACCTTTGGCTTGTTTCAAGGGTAAGGTTGCAGGGATAATGAGTGCATCTCCTGGAGGTCTTGGAGGTCTTCGTGGATTGGTTCACGTAAGAGCCATTCTTGAAAATATCAGCGTTCTTGTAATTCCAGATCAAATTGCAGTGGCAAAAGCTCATGAGGTTTTCAATGCCGATGGTACTCTAAAAGACAAAAAACAAGAGGAAAGCGTAAAGAGAATTGGCGCTAATGTTGCTAAACTGCTGATAAAATTAACTGCCTAAAAATTCTATTTTGTCTTTTGATTCATCTGAATGATTCCAAAAATATTTCCTTCTGTATCCATACATGTTGCAAAATATCCGACTCCTGGGATCTCCATTTTTGGTACTAGTATCTGACCACCATTTGACTGAATCTTGATTATATATTCATCAATTGATGGTATGTCTATTGTATTTGTCATGCCTATTTGTCCAGGCATCCTTCTTGCCAAACCTCCATTAATTCCGGGTGTATTGTCTTCTCCAGTTTTTATCATCCAGTATTCCATGGGGCCATCCCATTTGTCAAACTTCCACCCGAATACATCTTGATAGAATTTCTGTGCTCGTTCTGGATTGTCTGAGGGAATATCAAAATGTACAATTCGTGGCATAATATCACGATGCAACACGATGTTATTTAAATCTCAACAGAATTCTGTCAGTTTTGATGTATCACTTTATGTTGTGCATCGCTTTGAGATCTTTTGCAAATATTTCCAAGCTTGCTGGAATTGCAATCTCTACTGTATCTTTTAATGATAAATTCATACTTTTTTTCTTGTTCCACACTTCTGAATTAAATTCAGTGATCTCCTTTGTGTATTTTGTCCAGTCCTCATGACCTTCAGGCTCTACAAATTTTTCGTGGTGTATAGTATTTTGAGAATACAGATTATGCCATAGATATTCTGTGATAAATGGTGTAATTGGTGCAAGCAGTGTCAAGATTGAAGAAAGAACCTTGTGTAGTGTAAATATTGCTCCGTCTCGCTCTTCGTCTGTAAAACCAGAGCTATATGCTCTTCCCTTTACCATTTCAATATAGTGTGCCGCAAAAAGATTCCACGTAAATTCTCTTAATGCAGTGGCGGGTACAAAGAAATTGTATTCGCTGTAACCCTTTTTGCATTCTGTGATCATCTTGTCAAGTTCTGAGAGTATCCACTTGTCAGAAGGACTGGGGTTTCCAGATTTTATTACTGGAAATCCTGAAAGAAATCTTGAAACATTCCAAAGTTTACTTAGAAACTTTTTGGTTGTCTCTATTTTTTGCTCAGAGCATCTGAAATCATATCCTAGGTTTATCTCACTTGCGCTCCAGAACCTGAATGTATCTGCACCAAATTTCTGTATGATTGGAAGGGGATCAACTACATTGCCCTTACTTTTACTCATCTTTGCACCATGTTCGTCAACACCATATCCCATTATCCATGCATCACTCCATGGTGTCTTACCGGTGAGTTGTTCACATCGTAATATGGTGTAGTATAGCCATGTACGCACTATATCCTTTGATTGTGGTCTAATAGTAGTAGGGTATGTTTTTCTAAAAAATTCTTCATCTTGCTTGTATTTTGTAATATAAAGTGGTGATACACTAGAATCCATCCACGTATCAAAAGTACGTTGTTCTCCTATGAATTCTGTAGAATCACATTTGGTACACTTTGATATTGGACTAGGATCTTTCCAAGGCCTATAGTATTTTCCAGGTTCTGGTACGTGCGGCTCATTACACTTTTTACAATACCATATGGGTATCTCTGTACCATAAAATCTTCTTCTTGATATTGGCCAATCAATTGAGATTGATTCGAGCCAATTCATCAGAATCTGTTTATGCATTGGAGGATGAAAATTAATTTTTGTTCCAAGTTCTTTTATTTTATCAACTGCGTCTTTTTGTTTCAAGTAATATTCCTCCATGGATATAATTTCAATTGCAGTCTTACTTCTCTCAGATATTGGAGTTCTATGATTGATACTCTCTATTTTTTCTACGAGACCTTGGTTTTGCAAGTCTTCAATTATTTTCTCTCTGGCTTGTTTTACCTTGAGGCCTGTATATGGTCCTGCAACCTCTTTCATTCTTCCATTTGTTCCAACTGCTGCAATCTCTTCTAGCTTGAGATCCCTGAACAGTGCAACATCATTTTGATCACCATAGCTACAAACCATAACTGCTCCAGAACCAAATTCTTTTTCAGCAGAAGGATGAGTCTTGATCTCTACTTCTCTATTTATCAGTGGAATGGTTACTTTTTTCCCAATTACGTCACTATATCTTTCATCTTCTGGATTTACAATCACTGTCTGACATGCACATAACAACTCAGGTCTTGTACTTGCAATGATTATGGTCTTTTCAAGCTCTTTTACCATAAACTTCATGTGTACTAGTTTTGTAGGAATTTCTTCGTAGATTATTTCTGCGTCTGCTATTGTAGTACCAGTTACCCAATCAGAGTTGTTGGGTCTGTTTGCAAGATAGATCTGTCCCTTTTTCCACATCTCAATAAATGTAGACTGGGTCAGAGTACGATATTTCTCAGAGTCTGTTCTGTAA
>JBOGQV010000058.1:0-4312 GCA_050749145.1 Nitrosotalea sp.
ATCTAACAGAAGCTGCAAAAGTTGTAAAAGGAAAACATGTATCCGCCAAAGTGCGAGCAATGGTTGTTCCAGGATCACAACTTGTAAAGAAAAATGCAGAAGAATTGGGTCTTGATAAAATATTCAAGGATGCGGGATTTGAATGGAGAGAGTCTGGCTGTAGCATGTGTCTTGGCATGAATCCTGACATCTTGGCAGCAGGGGAGAGATGTGCAAGCACCTCGAACAGAAACTTTGAGGGACGACAAGGTACTGGAGGAAGAACACATCTTGTAAGTCCTGTGATGGCAGCAGCCGCTGCAATTAATGGACACTTTGTTGATGTAAGAGAATTGGATTTGAATTAAAGATGGAACCATTTAAAAAAATAAAAAGCATAGCAACACCGCTTGACAAGGTAAATGTTGACACTGATCAAATAGTTCCAAAACAATTTCTAAAACTAATCCAGAGAACTGGATTTGGCCAGTACTTGTTTTATGATTGGAGGTACGAAAACGGCGCTCCAAGAAAAGATTTTGTCTTAAATGATCCAGTATACGCCCATTCCGAGATTTTACTTGCAAGAGACAACTTTGGCTGTGGCTCTAGCCGAGAGCATGCAGTATGGGCCCTTGATGACTATGGCTTTAAAGTGATAATCTCGACCTCATTTGCTGACATATTCTACAATAATTGTTTCAAAAATGGAATATTGCCAATACGAGTATCAGATGATATCTTGCAGAAATTGTTTTTAACAAAGTCTGAAATTGAAGTAGACCTTGAAACTCAATCAATCAATGCTGATGGCATCCAAGTTTCATTTCTCATTGAACCTCACTGGAAAAAGATTCTGCTTGAAGGACTAGATGATATTGCAGTTACGTTATTGCATGAATCTGAGATTGTGCGATACGAAAAATCTCACAAAACCTAGCCGAACTTCTTTATTATTGAGCTGACAAGTTCCTTGTTTCTCTCAGCACGTGTAGGGGAATCAATGTCTAACCATTGAGTTTTTTCAATATCGTATGCTGCAATCTTTCCTTTCTTGGATAATGGTTGTAAAATATCATATGAAAGATTCAGATCTTTTTTTCTTTGTTTCTTGGTTTTTACTATGTTGATTATTTTGGAATCTATGATGTATATCCCAAGACACTCTGCCATCTGAAGTTCAACCGTAGGTTTTTCTTTGAATTCTTTTATGATTCCATTTTTTACTATGGCAAATCCTGTCTCTTCACTTCTGTATCGTCTAACAGCTATGGTGGCATCTGTCTTGGAGTCTGTGTGAAATTTGTGCATTTTTTTTATGTCAACTGGGCATAGGTTGTCGACAAACCACAAGACAAATTCTTTACTTTTGCCAAGAGATGATTTTAGATGAACAAGATCTCCACCTGTTCCACTCTGTGAATCCTGGATGAACTTGATTGGTTTTTTAAATCCCGTATGGTTCTCAAAATATTTCTCTATCTGTTTTCCAATACCTGAAAAATCTCCAAGTATGATTACTTCATCAATAATGTCAAACTTGGCAAGATACTTGGTAATGTGATAAACAAGTGGTCTTCCATTGATTGGAATCATTGCTTTTGGAATGTAATCTGTAAATGGCTTGCCACGTGTTCCACGGCCTCCTGCCAAGATTACTGCTTTCAATGCTATCGGTAAGACTTCTGTTTTCTTCTTCTAGCACCAGGGCCACCAAATTTCTTTGGTTCCTTTCTTCTGTCATCACCGCTTAACAGGTGCTTGTCAAATTCACTCAATCGTCTTCTAAGATCCTCTCTTACTGTTCTTGTAAGTGGATGGTCTTTTGGTTCCTTTCTGGATTTTGTCCAACCTGTCATTGCTCTTGACATTGCAATTGCACTTGCATATGACTGTCCGACAAAACCTCCACCTTTTACCTTGACTGAAAGATCTACTTTGTTTCTAAGTTCTCCTGCAACTTCTAATGGGCCTAGCATAATTTCTCGTGCTACTTCTTGTTGCACCATTTCTACTGGAACGTTGTTGATTCTAACACGGCCTACTCCTTTTGTAATGAATGCATGTGCTCGTGCAGTTTTTCTAGATGCGTAATAGCTTTCTAATTTTACCATTATTCGTGCCACCCAACCGTTTTGCCTAATTCTCCTAGAGTTGTATAATATGGAGAAGGTCTTCTAATCTTTGCATCATCAAACTGTGTTGTCTTTTTTGATCTTAATTCATTTGGTACTCCAAGATATGCTCTTAATCTTTTCAAAGCTGTTTTACCTGATGGTTTATCCTTTGGTAACATTCCTCGCACCATTCTGCTTATGATGGTGTCTGGTCTACGTGGGTGGAATGGACCAAACTTTGGATTGTTGATACTTGCAATCTCTAAGAATTTTCTATATTCTTCGATGATTAATTTCCTGTCTCCTGAAAGCATAATGTTTTCAGAATTTACAATTGATACTCTGTTTCCTTTTATGAGTAATTTTGCAACATGAGAACAAAGTCTACCTGCAATCATGTTTGTTCCATCTACTATGATATCTTGTGAAGCTGGTTTCTTTTCTGCTGCTTTTACTTCTGAAATTTGTTTAGCCAATTATTTTTACTCCTTTTCCTGTTGGATTATTCTTGATAATCTGTGATATGTCTAATACTTTTCCACCTGACTCTGCTACTTTTTTTGCGCCAGTAGTTGAGATTGAAAATGAACATAATGTTATTTTGTGTGACAAACTTCCAGTTCCTAATACTTTACCTGGAACTACTACAATATCATTGTCTGATACAAATTTATCCAGTTGGCCCAAATTCATTGTTCTTTTTGCTCTGGTCGGTTTTAAAGCCAGATCTGCTAATCTTTCCCATATGGGTGCATTGTTCTTCTTTGAAGCTGCATGCAAAGTCTTTACCATTTGAATAACAATCTGATTAGTCATGTGTAATAATGCCCACTTTTACCCAAATATAATAGATTCTTCAACCAAGTGCGGCTACGTTCTTTTGGAATTCGCCTAGTCTCTTTTCGAGCTCTTCAATTGCTGCACGTAGGACTTCTTTTGGAGTCAAACTACCTGTAGTTTCTATGGTCAAAACATGTTCGTCAGGATTATTTGTAGATGTAAGGGCTGCAACTGTGGAAGAATTCCATTTGGCATGATCGCTGCCTCTGCCTAGTCTTGCATAAGCCTCTACTTTTAATTTCTGACTTGGAGCTAGTGCGACAATTGGAATGGTAGAACTAACTGGCTTGACAACTTCATCTTCTGAACTAATTTCTGATGATGTAATAGTGCGTGTTGTATCTGAATTACCTGAATCTAACATGAGTAATACTCTGCATCTGCTGCAACCAAGTTCACTGTGGCAGTCACATGCTGATGGTTCTATGAATCTCTCAAGATCTGTTCTCAATGGCATCATTGCAAGTCTGTGGGCCACTCCTTCATCAGGCAAAACTGATGAATTTTCAATAATTATGACATCATCTACTGCAAATGTTGGAATTCCTGCCAAGCAAATTCGTCTAAGTGCATTAGCATACTGGATAGGTATGCCCTTTAACTTTACAACTATACTGTTACCACTTTCTTGAACAATCTCTAAAGAAGTCAAATCTTACGAAAAAGGACTGAAATTCCAAATAAAAATCTAGCGAGTTTTTCTTTATAGATATATACCAAGTGTGGGTACCTCAATTATGGATACCAAAGTAACAGTTGTAAGATTTTCAGTAGAAGGCGAAAAATTTGAGATACTGGTAAAACCAGATCCTGCTCTAGAGTTCAAGTTAGGCAAGCGTAAGGACATCTCTGGTGTCTTGATTTCGGAGGAAATTTACTCTGATTCCAATAAAGGTACAAGGGCATCTACGGAGAAACTCATGAAGGCATTCAAGACCACTGATACAACTGCTGTTGCCACTATTATGCTTCAGAAAGGAGAACTAAATCTTACTACCGATCAACGAAGAAAAATGGTCTCTGACAAACGTAAACAAATTGTGGACTTTATCGCTAAAACATATGTTGATCCACGATCACACCTACCACATCCACCACTTAGAATAGAGCAAGCTATGGATGATGCTAGAGTGTCAGTTGATCCTTTCCAAAATACTGATGAACAGATAAAAGAAATAGTGGAACAACTTCGTTCAATAATTCCATTAAAGTCTGAAAACATGCTTCTTGAAATTGTAGTACCTGCACAATTTGCAGCCCAATCTTATTCTGTTTTAAAGTCCGCTGGAACTTTACAAAAAGAAGAATGGCAATCAAACGGCGCACTTAAAGTAATACTAGATATACCGGCGGCAGCAAGGGCAAATGTAATGGAT
>JBOGQV010000059.1:0-4649 GCA_050749145.1 Nitrosotalea sp.
ATTCAAAGAATCAGTCCAGGCAATTACTGATTATGCAAAATATTTCCAAATTCCATGTGTGGGAGGAAAGGTCAGCTTGTACAATGAAACAGATGAGGGCCCAATCAAGCCGACTCCATTAATTGGAGTACTAGGTCTAATTGAGAAAAAACCACTGATATCGCAGAAAATTGAAAGCGGTGACTTGGTCATCATTGTTGGAACAACAAAAGATGAGCTTGGCGGTTCAGAATATTATGAATATGTCCACAATGTAACTGGCGGCAAATGTCCTTTAGTTGACATGAAAACCTCAAAGAAAATTCAGGATACGGTATTAGACTTGATACAAAGTGGTACTGTTAAAGTCGCACATGATTGCTCAAAAGGTGGACTTGGCGTTGCAATGTCAAAACTATGCATTACTAATGATATTGGATGTACCGTTTCTCTTGAAAAAATTCCTTCAGAAAAATTATCCCCTGATGAATTGTTGTTCTCTGAATCCCATTCAAGATTTTTGCTTGTAATAAAACCACAGGACGAAAAGAAAATCATGGCACTTCTTGCAAAAAGCACAGTACCGTATGCACGTGCTGGCATATTTTCAGGAAAAGATATCATATTCCAACAAAAGACAAGCGCAATAGTTCGAGTAAGGGTTGATAAAGCACAAGAAAAATGGTTAAACTCGTTGGGGGCACTGGTGACACATGGTTAAGGTCAAGGAAAACTGTGGTGTAGTTGGAATATTCAGCCTAGATGGCGCAAATGTCATTCCTATGGTAATTGATGCATTACGTGCACTCCAGCATAGAGGTCAAGAGGCATGGGGTGTAGCAGTACCAAAAAAACAACCATACAAGCAACTAGGACTGGTATCTTCGGCAGTATCTGAGTTTGACAAGGTAACACGTGAATACGAATCTCCTTCTGCAATAGGACATGTTAGATATTCTACCATGGGTAAAAGTAATCTGGAAAATGCTCAACCCCTCAAAGTAAAGGATCTCTGTGTTGCCCATAACGGTACAATATCAAATGTCGAGGAACTCACAGGAATGGTTGGTGGCTGTACATTTACTCCTCAAAATGTAAGTGACACCCTGATTGCAGCGCAAAGGCTTGTTTCACTGATGGCAGATAACGGGAAACTTGGAAACGCATTATCAATTTTAAAAAATGAAATGGTAGGCTCGTTTTGTTTTACATTTGTATCTGATGATAACGCAGTCTATGCAGCACGGGATCCAAAAGGATTTAGGCCAATGGTACTGGGTTACAGAAAAGACAACAATACCTACATTGTAGCCTCTGAATCATCTGCACTTTCTGCAGTAGGTGCACAGCTTGTAAGGGATGTAAAACCTGGAGAGCTGATAAAAATCAGTAAGGCAGGACTGGAATCTGAAATGTTTTCACAGGATACAAAACCTGCACACTGTTCTTTTGAATTTACTTATTTTGCACATCCATCAAGTGTGATGGAAGGCTCTAACATTTACTTGGCAAGAAAAAGAATCGGACAATTTCTTGCAAGAAAGTTTGCAATAAAAGATGCAGACATTGTAATTCCAGTCCCGGATTCCGCAAGGCCTGCAGCACTTGGGTATGCGCAAGAGCTTGGCGTACCATTTGAAGAAGGATTACTAAAGGACAGATACAGCAGAAAAGGACCACTACGCAGCTTCATTGAACCTCACCAGGCAGACAGGGTAGAGATTAACCGCTGGATAATTCCAATTACACAGGTAATTTCAGGAAAACATGTAGTTGTTGTAGATGACAGCCTTGTTCGTGGTACAAGCTCAAAGGCAATCATAAAAGCTCTGAGAAGAGCAGGTGCAAAAAAAATAAGCATGGTGATAACATTTCCACAAATTCAATATCCTTGCTATGCTGGAATTGACTTTCCATCACAAGATGAACTTGTTACATACATGGGCGATGGTAAGAAATACTCTGAAGATGAGATTACAGAAAAAGTGCGACAACTAATTGGTGCTGACTTTCTTGGGTATAATGATGCCAATAATCTTGCAGCTGCAGTTGGCATGGATTCTGATTCTATGTGCTTTACTTGTTCTAGCGGAGATTATTCCACATTGGGAATAAAGCCTATGTTTAAAACCCGGGCCGAAATCAAGGGTGAATAACATGGAACTTGCATTTGTACTGGTAAAAAGCAAAATGGGACATGAAATGGATGTCATGAACGATATTTTGAAAATTGATGGCGTAAAAGAGGCAACAGGAACGTTTGGCCAGTATGATATCTTTGTCAAAGTCCAGGCTCCAACAAGAGTAGAACTGGATAAAGTCATAACAAAAAAAATCCGTACAGTGCCAAACGTGCTTTCAACCACTACGTTACCAGCACTTCCTGGCAAAAACACCGTCTAGGTAAAAACAGTAAATCCTGATCTGTCTGTTTTATGGTACCAATTATGAATTGTATATCAGTTTAAATCCAAGCCCGTCCAATGACCGCCTGTTTGAAGTTTCTACGCTCAGGAAAGGTAAAAGACATTTACGAGCTCCCAGACGGGGATATCTTGTTTCATTTCTCAGACCGTGTATCTGCGTTTGATGTAAAGTTTCCAACTCCCATCCCAAGAAAAGGAGAGGTGCTGTGCAAGTTTGCAGAATTTTGGTTTAAAAAATTACCAATCAAAAACCACTATGTCCGAACAGAAGGAAAAGACAAGATCGTAGTAAAAAAAATGAAAATGATTCCAATTGAATGTGTAGTGCGCGGATATTTCTATGGCAGTCTGGTCCAGAGATGGAAAGATGGACAAGTTACGTTGCCAGAAGGCTCTCAAACACAACTTGCAGCAAAACTTCCAACACCAATCTTTGATCCTACTACAAAATCTGAGACCCATGATATTGCAATATCAAAAAAAGATGCGCTTGAAAGAAACCTTGTAACTGCAAGCGAGTATGATTGGTTAGAAAAAACATCTATTGAGATTTATCGCCAAATGTATCAGGCTGCAGATGCAGCAGGCTTTGTACTGGCTGACTTGAAGCTAGAGTTTGGTAAAATTGGTGATGAAATTGTACTTGGTGACTCTATTGGTCCTGATGAATACAGACTGTGGCCAAAGGACTCTTACCAAGTAGGAAAGATTCAGGAAAGCTTTGACAAGCAATTACTACGTGACTGGCTTGCAGCAAACGGATATCAAAAAAAGTTTGAAGATGATAGAAATGCAGGAAAAGAACCTGTTGCACCGCAATTGTCTGACACATTGTGCAATGAATTGTCATCAAGGTACATCACTGCATACGAAAAGATAACTCAAACCAAGTTTTAACTCGAATTTCTAATTTGAAGCCCTAGTACCTTTGCCACCCCTGCTACCCATTTGACCCCACTGAACCGCCAGGTTTTCCAGATTTTTTATTTTTTTGAAATTTTTGGTATTTTTTGTACCGGTATGATATTGATTGTAGTGGTACTAAATCAATAACACTGATACTGATTTCATACCAGTGCTATCATTTCTGTTGTTATGTATTGTACAATATGGTATCATGATTGGATAAATTGAGGTGGCGTGACCAAACTTGGAGCATAAAAAAAAATTACGTATTGGACAAAAAAATATGATCTCTTGATCTTTTAGGAGAACTAGAAAAGTGAAGTCATAAAATGTCTACATTACTCCAAAAAGAAATTAAAATAAGCAAAATACTTAGCACAAACGCAGACCAAGCCAAAGCCCTTGATGACACTGCCAGAATAAAAATTCTACAAATCTTGTACCACAAGCAACTTGCAACAGAACAAATTGTTGACGAGCTAAACAAAATGGGATATAAAAAAGCAACCACTACAATTCGACATCACATAGATGTTTTAAAAAATGCAGGACTGATTGAAATTGTAAAGATGGAAGAAGTCCGAGGCGCTGTCATGAAATATTATGGAACTTCAGTTAGAGTGATGGGGACAAAACTTCCAGCAAACTTTGAAGCTGACTTTTCAAAAACAATTGCAGACACTTCAGTCAAACTGGAAAAAGTGATAAAAAATATCATCGAAAGTTCAGGCTCTAAAATCAAGAAAAAAAGTTACAAGAATGCTTCTTCTGAATCAAATTATGAAGAGCATATCATGATGGAAATTGTAAACCGTGCAATGACCAAAGTGTTTGAAAACAATGGACAGTTGATTTTACAAAAGTAAAATCACTTTACTTCTATTCTAAAAATTCCACGGACCTTGGGATTTTGCAAGGCCTTTATCATCTGAGGTGGGATGGAATCCGATGCTGCATCACATCCAATTGATAGTGTCCTGGGGCATGTGAAATTGCTTTTTCTAATTACAATGTCATGTGGATTTTTTAGCGTAAGTTTCTCGCTACCGTGACCTGTTATCTTGAATGCCAAGTCTTCAACTAGTATTGTACAAGTTATCTCTGACTCTGGTTTTTGCAACAATGTTTTCATTTCATCTGGAATTCCAAGACAACCACATGAAGCTCCAACTCCAATGATGCAATCCCCATTTACTGTAAGATCTGGATCGGTTGTTATCTCGATTGATTTTGGATGAAGTGATCTAACATTTTCATGACCATGAAATGAGATCTCAAAACGCACAATTTCGAGTTGTATAAACTTAAATTAAACCTTCAAAGGATGAATTTTGAAAT
>JBOGQV010000060.1:0-3256 GCA_050749145.1 Nitrosotalea sp.
ATGTAGCATGCTGACCTGTCTACCTTTGATGGGTCTTTTCCAGAAAAGGCACCACCACCATGTCTTCCCATGCCACCATATGTGTCCACAATTATTTTTCCTCCTGTAAGCCCTGCATCTCCTGGAGGACCGCCTATGACAAATCTGCCTGTTGGGTTTATGTGAATTTTTATCTTGTCATTCCACAATTGGCCGCAGACTGGCTTGATTACTTTGTCGATTATCTCTTTTCTAATCTGTTCATTTGTTACGTCTGGAGAATGTTGTGTTGAAATTACAATTGCATCTATACGCTTTGGTTTTCCGCCCTCATATTCTATTGTAACCTGGGACTTGCCATCTGGTCTTGCCCATGGAAGTTCTTTTTTCTTTCTTGCTTCTGCAAGACGTTTTGTAAGCTTGTGTGCAAGCAATATTGGCATTGGCATCAAGTCTTCTGTTTCATTTGTTGCATATCCAAACATGAGGCCTTGGTCTCCTGCTCCTTGATCTTTGTTATCATTTGCAGTGACTCCCATTGATATGTCTGGGCTTTGTGCATGAAGCGATACTAGAACACTGCAAGACTCGGAATCAAAACCATATTCTGGGTCATCATATCCAATTTCTTTGATAGTTTTTCTAACGATATCCTGAATGTCAAATCTTGCCTTTGAGGTAACCTCGCCTGCTACTATGACAACACCGGTGGTGGTTAACGTTTCAACTGCAACTCTGGAATCTGGATCTTGTTTTAGAAATTCATCCAAGATTGCATCTGATATTTGATCACAGATCTTGTCTGGATGGCCCTCTGTAACTGATTCTGAAGTAAAAAGATAGCTTCTAGGAGAGGCCATGATAAAATTCCTATAAATCGTTCTCTAATTTTATGAAAAGTACGTTGTTTCCTCTTACGATAACTCTGCCATAATTTGCAACTATCTTGCCATTGCTAATCTCTTCTGCATCTGTCATGATTAGATTCATGTATGAATCAACATTGTTCATCTTACCCTTGTATTCGATTTCACTTTTTAGTCGAACTGTAACTTTTTTGTTGATGCCTTTTTGCAATGTTGTTAAAGGTCTTTTTGGAGTTGCTGCTTGTGACAATCACAAATCACTTGTCACCACTGCTTGAAATAGGGAATAAAAGCCTTCCCGATCATCACTTATACTATATCATTTGTGATAATTTCTAGATTAAATTGATTTCCACTGGTCTTTTGGGACTTGATGATCTGCTGGGCGGTGGCATAACACCTGGTACGATACTTGATATTTTTGGACCTGGGGGAAGTGGAAAGACACAACTTGCAATGCAAATTTCTCTGAATTCGCTGCAAGATGGAATTGTACTATACCAGGATACAACTAGATTCCAGTCTGAGAGGATGCTACAATTGATCAAGCAACATGGTTTGCAACAGTCACTACTTGACAACATGATAATAGCAAGAATGACAAACACTGCAGAACAACTAGATTATGTCAACAAGATATCTGAACTAAAACCAAAACTTGTTGTAATAGAGAATATAACAGACTTGTTTTCATTTGAATATTCAAGGGAGACAAGCTTGCTTGAAAAACATGTCAAGTTCATGGAATACATGCACGTATTGAGCATGATATCAATTGGTGCCAAGATTCCTATAGTTGTAACAAATGTCGTACGAAACGCAGATGGCCAAGAAGTTGAGAATCTGGCCAAGTCAATTAGCATGTTTACCCACAAGAAAATCAAGCTGGAAAAAGATGGAAAAATGTACAAGGCCCAAGTGTTGCCTTCGTTTGGAAAACAAAAAGCTATACCCTATACAATAACTGAGGCGGGATTGGTAGGAATACCTTAACCTATTTATCACTCTGATGATACAAAAATGGCATGGCAGGAATTTTTGACTCTATACCAATTATTGCCGCTGTATTATTTGGTATTGGTTTAGTTGGTGTAATGGTATACGAACGATCTAGAACAAGACAAAGCAAAGAACCAGAATCTACTACTTGAGTTAGAAGAAAAGTTTCGTAATCTTGGTTTTGCACACTTAACTGAGATACAGCAAAAAGCTGTTCCTGTAATATTTCAAAAAATTGATTCCTTGGTAGTTGCACCCACGGGTTCTGGAAAGACCGAGACTGCAGTAATCCCAATTTTTTCTAGAGTTGCACATTCCAAAAAACCAGACAAGATAAAGGTCTTGTATATCACTCCTCTTCGTGCTCTAAACCGTGATGTCTTTAAGAGAATTATAAAATACGCTGAAAATGAAGGCCTCAGAATTGAGGTACGACACGGGGATACATCGCAGTCAATGAGGCGCAAGATAAACTTGGCACCGCCTGACATCTTGATTACAACCCCTGAGACTTTGATAATACTGCTTTCACAGCCTGTCATGCTAAAGGCACTTGACGAAATAGAGTGGATGGTAATAGACGAGGTGCATGAATTGTTGGGCAATGAAAGAGGCGCACAGCTCTCACTTAGTCTTGAAAGGCTCCAGAAAAATACAAAATATCCGATAACAAGAATTGGCTTGTCTGCAACTGTAGGCAACACTGCAGAAGCTGCCAAGTTTGTAGTTGGAACAAAAAGAAAATGCAAAATAATTGAGGACCATTCGATTCGAAAATATGACGTTGAGGTAAAATACATCGAAGGTACCATTACAGATGTAGTTGACCATATCATTGAATATGTGACAAAAAACTATCCGTCTTCTCCAGTTTTGTTGTTTACAAATACCAGAGGCGAATCAGAGTATATTGCATCTGTATTAAAGGAGCGTTCAAGCATTGCAATAGAACTTCATCATGGATCCCTTTCACAACAGGTTCGCGAAGAGACTGAAGACACACTGAGGGCTGGCAAGCCTGGAATAGTTGTCTGTACTTCATCACTTGAGCTTGGTCTTGACATTGGTTCAGTAGAACTTGTGATTCATTATGGCTCTCCAAGACAGGTCTCAAAGCTTATGCAAAGAATTGGACGAAGCAGACACACAAGGGGGTCTTCTGCAAAGGGACTGATTGTGACAAATAATCCTGATGATGAAATTGAAGCGCTTGCCATATTGGAGCGCGTCAAGGAAAAATCAATCGAAGATCAAATAGTACATGATGGTGCGCTAGATGTTCTTGCACACCACCTTGTTGGCATGACAATGCAGTTTGGCAATGTATCCCTTGACTTGGCATTGGATATGGTAAACCAGGCATACTCGTTTCGAAATGTTACAGCAGAAGAACTCATCGAGGTGCTTGAGAT
>JBOGQV010000061.1:0-4486 GCA_050749145.1 Nitrosotalea sp.
TGTACAAGATGCAATAAAATCTGGTGCAAGAGATTATGTGATAAAACCATTTGATAGATCTAATGTAGCAATGGTGATGAGCAAGGTTATCAGGTCGAAATAACATGATGACAACATCTGAGAAAAATCAGATAAGCGTAATGATTGTAAACGACTCTCCTTACATGGTCTCTCTCCTAAGTGATTTGTTATCTTCTGAACATCACATCAAAATAGTCGAGACCGCACGTGATGGACTTGAGGCGTTACGAAAACTACGACATCTTTCTCCTGACATTATACTGTTAGACATGGAAATGCCTAACATGGATGGATTATCTTTTATTGAAAATGTAAACCTCTTACCAGAAAAAGATTTGCGTATTATTGTAGTTAGCAATTATAGCCCATCTAATGCCAAACTAATTTTAGATTCATTAGAACTTGGTGCAGTTGATTTTATTTCTATACCGCCTGATGATCCGCATGTGGTTGAAAAACTCAAGGGTGCATTACTGTCAAAAATTGAAGTTGCGTCTCATTCTAACAGGGACGCTCTTATTCCAAAAGCAATTTCAAAACTAAAACCGTCTAAAAATACAATATCTGAAGGAGTTGCATCAACAGTTGTAGTGATAGGTGCATCAACCGGTGCACCCCGAATAATCACTAATATTCTAAAGGATATACCGAGTGATATTCCAGCTGGATTCCTAATTGTACAGCACATGAATAAAGAATTCATCTCAACTTTTGCACAAAGACTTGACGCAGTTTCCAAGTTGCATGTAAAAGAGGCAGTAGAAGGCGATAAAATAATTGAAGGAACCGCATTGCTTGCCCCTGGTGATATGCATATGATGGTGTTACCTTCTCGTCAAATTCAATTAGATCATGGGCCTAAACGATTTGGTGTAAGGCCTGCAGTAAATGTCACCATGGTATCCGCATCTGAAGTATTTGGTGCAAGTACAATAGGCATATTGTTATCTGGAATGGGGCAAGATGGGGCTTTTGGAATGAAGATGATAAAGAAAAGAAGTGGTCTTACATTAGCTCAAGATGAATCCTCCTCTGTAGTATTTGGCATGGCAAAAGCTGCAAATGATCTACATGCTGTTGACAAAATGGTTAACGCTGATGACTTGGCACATGAAATCATCAAGGTGGTAAAACAAAGTGTCTGAAAATAGTAAATATCGCGAGATGTTCGTGCAAGAAGCATTGGAACATGTTGAAAGTTTAAACCAACACCTCTTAAAATTTGAAGAAGAGCCCCATGTACGGGAACATGTAGATGTATTGTTTAGATCTGCTCATACTCTAAAAGGCATGGCTGCAACTATGAGCTATGATCAGATTCGTGAGATTTGTAAAACAATAGAAGAAATTTTTGATACGTTCAGAAAAGGTGAAGAAACAATAACTACTGAACTTGGTAATGTAATATTTTATGGGATTGATCTTTTAAAACAACTAGTACATGATGAGACAAAAAAAATCAATCTTGAAGAATTCCTAAACTATGTAAAAAATCCATCTGGTCTCAAACAAAACACTGATGAATCCGATACTACACAACAGGTAAAATCTCCCACAGTCCGAGTAAAAATGCAAGATCTAGACTCTCTTGTTAATCTAGTGGGCGAGATGATGATATCGAAAATGAGGCTAGAACAGATATTGCATGCTCATGATTCTGATGAGGGCAGAGAGATCTTGATGACTCTTGGCAGATTGATCACTGATATTCAATACCAAACAATGAAAATTAGACTTGTTCCGATTGATCAAATCTTCAATAGATTTTCACGAATGATACGTGATGTCTCAACTTCATTAGGAAAAGAAGTGAAACTAGATGTAGATGATTCCGGAATTGAACTTGACCGCACTGTTTTGGATGCCATAACAGATCCGCTTCTTCACATGCTTAGAAATGCGGTGGATCATGGCCTTGAGACTCCTGCTGAAAGGAGAGAAAAAGGAAAACCAGAGACTGGTACAATACGACTCAGTGCAAGTAGGATGGGAGACCGGGTGGAAATTCATGTGGATGATGATGGGAACGGAATTGATCTAGAAGCTATCAAGGCAAAAGCATTAGAAAAACAAATCATAACAGCAGATGAGATTGCACACATGTCTGATGAAGAGATTGTTGGTTTGGTTGGAACTCCAGGGCTTTCAACTGCAAAAGCAGTAACTGACATTTCTGGCAGGGGTGTGGGAATGGATGTAGTCATGACTCAAGTAAAAAATGTTGGTGGACAAGTGAAGATTATCACAGAAAAAGGAAAAGGTACTAATATCACGCTGACAATCCCGATGAGTTTGGCAATAATTGGGGGGTTGCTTGTGAATATCTCTAATCAAAAATATGTGCTTCCTCTTTCCAGCATATCGACCACTATTACAGTAGATAGAGATGAAATAAAAAATGTTCATGGGAAGGAAATGATAATGCTTCGAGACAAAGTTGTACCTATAATTAGAGCCTCAAAACTTCTAGGTTTGGTTTCTAATCTTGATGATACAATAAATTCTCAAATAAATATTGTAGTAGTAGACAAAGACGGCAAGTCTTATGGTTTGATTGTAGATTCACTTGAACGAGAACAAGAAGTTGTAATAAAACGTCTTAATGGCCTATCAAGATCATTAAATGCATTTTCTGATGCTACTATATTGCCAGATGGAAAAGTTGCATTAATCTTAGAACCGTCCATGTTGGTGTAAAATATGAAAACATCCTCTAATACTTTAAACCCAATTGAATTGAATACTCTAGAAGGAGTTCTTGATTCCTATATCACCAAAAAAACATCTGTTGCATTATCAACACTTCTTGGAGAATCTATAGACCATATAGTAAAGCAAACACATGTGGAAATCTCTAAGATTGGGGATATGGGTAAAGTCGTAAAAGAAATAGTGGTATGCTCCGTATTTTTGTATGGAGGTGGAGATATTCGTTTAGGAATACTATATACTATACCTGAACAAGACGCAAAACAAATTGCGGCAAAACTAATGTGTACTGATAAAATTGATTCACTCGATGATTTATCAAAATCTGCAATATCTGAAGTAGGCAACATCATGTCAGGTTCATTTTTTAATGCATTGGCTGATCACACTGGACTAAAAGTAGAGCTCTCCACTCCTGATTTTGCAATGACCTCGATTTCTGCATTGTTGGAGCCACATGCATCAGAATTTGTGTGTCCCACCAGTGATATGGTTACAGAAGTTGAGTTTACTGGAAAAGATAGTGGCTCACGGTTACATATGTTGATAATCCAAGATTATGATAATGCTAGAAAGTTGATGAATTCTAAAAGGTGATAAAACATAGGAAAATTTCACGGTGGTTCTTCTCAGAATATAATTGACGACTTTGTTGTTTACAAAACTAACTTTGGTGGTAATAATTGAGTCTTAACGATCTAACAATAAATGCAGATATTCTGATGGAATTTAACACCATTTTTGCAAGCTATGGGCTAGATCTTACTAGATACAAGTCTGCCTTTATAAAAAGAAGACTAGATAGGAGAATGCGAATACTGAACATTTCGGACTATTCTCAATATGCCATTATTTTAAAAAATAATCGTAAAGAATTCGAGGAGATATTTACATCATTGTCTATTAATGTTACAAATTTTTTTAGAGATTCCACAGTGTTTGATAGATTTCAGTTGTCAATACTTCCTAAAATTCTCTCAGGTCTTGGTAAGAACGATAAAATACGTGTATGGAGTGCAGGATGTGCTTCAGGTGAAGAACCATATTCTATTGCCATGATGTTCAAGCAAGCAATTGGAAAACTACCTGATGTTGACGTGGAAATCATTGCAAATGACGTCAACAAGTTTGCAATTCAATTTGCAGAACGCGGTAGATACCCTGCAAAAAGTGTTGAAAGTTTACCACTTAATGTAATGTTGAATAATTTTCAAAAAACGGCTGACGAAAATAATAATACAGAATATGAAATTGTACCCACTATAAAAAAAATGGTAACTTTTAAAGCTGGAGATATTCTGTCTGATACGATGCAATTTTTTGATGTCATCTTTTGTAGAAATGTGTTGATATATTATGAAAAAGAAGCACAGGAATTAATTTTTACAAAGTTTTACAAGGGCTTGAAAGATTCTGGTTATTTAGTACTGGGAATGGATGAAACTATGTTTGGAAGACGATGTCAAAAATTATTCAATCCCTTAATGGCACGAGAAAGAATTTATCAAAAAGTACTTCAATAACTAGAAAATATTATTACGAAAATTATACGCTTTGATATTTTATCGGTGTATGATCGAATTGAACAAGCGTACTAATATTACGATCTTCGATAAAAAATCTGATCAATGACATTTACATTTTCATATTCTAAAATTCTTGTTATGTATGAGTCTAAGTTGTCAACAAAATGTGAAAAATACCTAGAGGCGATTGGTGTGGAGACATAACATGTCTACAACTAGCACAGTCAAAG
>JBOGQV010000062.1:0-2047 GCA_050749145.1 Nitrosotalea sp.
ATCAAAAACCGCATGAAAAATATGTGAATGCCGATGCGTTCTAGGAACGCCTAAGCCGTTTCTGTTAGATCCCCGCACTGGCCGCGAATTACTCGCGCAAGCATTCAACAATCAGTCATGTCCAGCAGGCTTCCGCCGAATTGCGCCATCCTGTTTCAAACCGGCCCGACCGCAGAGAGTCTCCCTTCATCAAAATTTAACGTCGGAAAAACGGGGAAAAACGGGGACGGGAAAAACGGGGACAGCCTGAGAGCCTGTCGGAGTGAAATTGATCGTTTCCTTTCGGTCATAAGTCTGCTCGGTGAGTTGCTCCGCGCGACAGGACGATTGCGGCAAAAAGAATCGCGTTTGCGCACAAGAAAAACGCCGAACCGAATCGCGAGATAACGGGAACGGGCGCGCCGGGATGTTTTTCGAACCTTATCGGTATCCTTCCCCTTCCGGTAGCGGAATAGCTTGAGCAGATTGTGGGTGGCACAGATCAGTTTCCACTCGCCGGAGGCACGCTCCAGACCCCGGAGTCGGAACCGGCGGATGCCGCGCACCTCTTTGATCTGACCGAAGACTGGCTCGACCACGGCCTTGCGTAAACGGTAGCGCGCCCTGCCCGATTCACTGGCGAGAGCCTCGCGCATTCGTAGAGCCGCAATATTCTTCGGCGCGTTCGAGGGTAACAGCGCGTCCGGCGGCTGCGGTTGGGAGTCGGGAGAAACCAGCACTGCGATTCCTTGCAGCGCAGGATCCTGCAAACTGACGGTGTCCCAGTAGCCGGCATCAGCCAAAAGGCTTTCCGGGACAGCGCCGGTGGCGTCCCGGACGGCTCGTGCCATGGGAACCAGTTGCTGCCGGTCAGTGGTCTGTTGAGTCAGTTCGGCGGCGACAATCACTTGCGCGTGGGAGTCTGCCGCAAGCTGCGCGTTGTAGGCCTGTATAAAACATTTCCGAGCGGCATCCCGCATGACCCGCGAATCGGGATCCACAAAGTTGTATTGGCGGCTGGGTACGGCGGCATTCCTGCGCGCACGCTGCAGCTGCTTGCTGGCGTTTTCGCGCCGCCGAGCATTCTGCCGAGGCGGCTCGGTACCCTTTGGTGGCCTGCCCCGTTTTCGGGAGGGAGCGATTCGTTGGAGTTCCTCCAGGCGCTGCTGGGCTTCCCGTTCCAGCTCTGCTTTGGCTTGCCGCAGTCTTTGCAGCCGACTCTGGGCGTGCGCTAGTTCAGCCGGGAGCGGATCAACCGGTTGTCCTTTGCCGTAACGCCGGTCCTCCTGCTCATCGGTACGCTGGGCTTCGACCAGCCAGCCATCCACCACCTGCTGCCAGTGGCGTTCGCGCTCGCAAAGTTTCTGGTAGGGTAGTGAGCGACGCGTGCTGGCATTGGCCATCATCTTGGTGCCGTCAATGGCGACGTTGCCGAGTTTCACCAAGCCCGCTTGTTGGCACAACCGGAGAGCCTGCACGAACAGGCCCGCCAGCGCTGCCAAATGCTGCTGACGAAAGCTGGCGATGGTGTCGTGGTCAGGATGCTGGTCGGCCGCCAGATAACGGAAGGCAAGATCATCGTATGTGGCGCGTTCGATGCGGCGGGAACTGGTCACGCCGATGCAGTAACCGTACAGCAGCAGGCGCGTCAGCAGCAGCGGGTGATAGGCCGACAGGCCCCGGCCATCCTTACGATCGTACTCGCCATAGATCGCCGACAGGTCCAACTCATTCATCACGTCGGCGATGAAGCGTGCCAAGTGATCTTCGGGAAGCCAATCCTGCAAGGAGGGGGGAAGAAGAAACGGCTGGTCCAAACTGCAATCGCGGAAGCGTTTGTTCATGGACGCTACAATGCGGCAGGTCAGCCTGGATGTAAAGTAACAAGCGTGGTTCTATCTCCGACAGGCTCCTGAACCGGGCAGCTTTTCTGCGAAATAAAAAATGCCACCTTGCCGCGCCAACCGGGTCCGCATCTATCGGGGAGAGCGCCCCGCTAGTCCTCCCGATCACCACGGCAAAGTGGCGAGTCGCTTGTTTTGAACCACCCCGTCTTTAGCAACTATCG
>JBOGQV010000063.1:0-11303 GCA_050749145.1 Nitrosotalea sp.
CTCTTGCTGCTTCTCTGCAACTCTCACATCTCCAAAGCAATACAGAGCCACAACTTGGACAATTAAATTTTACACACTTATCGTTAGGCATTATTGGTCTGTGGCAAGAACTGCACACCGGTAATGCTATCGTTGATGACATGATAAAAACTCGATTTCAACTGAATTTATACCTTGCTTATCATTTTTGACTCAGCTTAGCAATCTTCGCAATTCATTTCCAAGAATTGCCTGTACTGCTTTTACCGATCCTTTTACGCCAAGTAACTTTGCAACCGACGTAGTGTGAAAATCAAAACTTCCTTCTTTTGAGATCTCATCGAGTATCTTTGGAGTTATGGAATCAAATATGGAATCAATTGTCTTGTTGTCCATTCTCTCAAGTAGAGAGCGAGCAAGAAGCATATTCTCAAACTCTTTGCCAAACTTTTCATTCCATTTTTTTTGGTATTCGTCAAGGCTTGATCTATTTCCTGATTCTAAAAACTTGGAGATTGCATCTCCTGCAAGTATTCCTCCAACTCCTGATGAATAAATTCCTCCGGCTGTTGTAGGCTTTGCCTGTCCTGCCGCATCTCCTATTGTTACAACGTTTCCTGTCACAAATTCTTTTATTGGTCCTTTGACCCAGATTGGTGCAAATATTTTCCTGATGGTGGAATACTTCCCCTTTGATTTTAGAAATTCTTCTATTGCTAACGCAGGATTGATTCCTTTTCCAGCTACTCCTATCTTGGCCTCGTCTCTTCTAGTTGGTATGACCCATGCAAAAAATCCTGGATATTTTTCTTGATCCAAATACACCTCGATTCTTTCCTTGTCAATCCAGTCTGCAAAGATTTCATATTGTGCTGACTGGAGTGTACCGGTACGGTCTTTTTGGACAAGCGATGTTACACCCCTTGCATCTACAACAATTTTGCATTTTATCTCTCCGTCTGATGTTCGCACTCCTTCTTTTGTTATCTCCCGTAGTGATGATTTTACTCTGATTTCAGCTCCCTTGACTTGGGCTTGGTGTGCAATCTGCTTGTCAAACTCTCGTCTATCCAAGACTATGACCTGTTGTGGTCTTGCATCAAGGGTAAAATTTTTTCCAGATGGTGCAACTATTTTTGCAGAACGTATCTTGTTGTCAAGTGTAGCCCTCATGGGTATAATGCCAAGGTCATCCATTGCAGGTATGCTGACCACACCGCCACAATGCTCAGGTGTTCCAAGCTCAGAATCTTCCTCTATTACTAGAACACTATGATTTTTACTTGCAATCTCTCGTGCACACAAGAGTCCTGCTACACTTCCGCCTGCTATTACTACATCATAATCCATATCTTCTTGTTTTTGTCATGTTTGCACTATTAATTCACTACGGATTTTAGAAAATATAATTTGTCTTGTTGTATCAAAAAAGGGAGATTTATCACATGCCATTAGAATTTTCTAATGACTGTGACCGCAGCCACAAGAGTCGTGACCATGTGCGGCTTCTTCTTGACCTTTACCTGAACACTTGGAGCATTTATCTGAACCAGTGGCAGAAAAGAATCCAATTCCGCATGATGCGCATTTCATACCGGGCATGTTATACACTAAACACTGCCGTTATTTATTGATATTATAATCCCAAAATGTAAAACATCCATTTTTGTTATATTTTGATTCAAAAGTTTAACATGTCCTAGTGTAATTTCAAATTAGTATGGGTGTGATAAAACAGGTAATTGTTGTAAGAAAAGATCTGGGTATGGGTACTGGCAAAATTGCAGCCCAGGTGGGTCATGCATGTGTTCTTGGTGCAGAACATGTGAGAAAATCAAAACGTGAGTGGTTTGACCAATGGGAACGATATGGCCAAGAAAAAGTTGTTGTCAAAGTGTCCAGCATGTCTGAATTGGATAAAATAAAAAGAGATGCAATATCACACGATCTACCTTGGTCTGAGGTTACTGATGCAGGTCATACTCAGATAGAACCTGGAACTGTAACCTGCATATCAATAGGTCCTGCGCCAGAAGAAATGATTGATAAAGTTACAAAGGATCTAAAACTTCTCTAGTCTGCTAAATCTTGTGTTCTCTGTCTTTTACTTTAACGTCATATGATGCGGTGATGTTGTCTCCTATCTTTGCGTTACAGGGTATATTTCGTATGTCAAAACCATCACTTGTTTCTACTGTACACTTGCCTGCTTCTACGTATACAACTCTGACTTTCTCTGTTACCATCTCTGGAATCAAATTCCAAAACGGGAAAACTATTGTTGTCATGACAATAATTGCTGCCGCAATTGATCCATAAGCCAAGAGTTTCTCATTCATACAGTTGATCGAATTATTCCGTTATTTAGGACTATTGAGACTGTGGCCAAATTCTGTGGGAAAACATATCCGGCGTTTACTAAACCTGAAAATCTTAGAAATATTATTATTCAAACCAATATTGTCAAATTCCATGTTTGTAGTTGCAGCTGAAATTCAGATAAAGAAAGGCTCTGAAGCGGAATTTAAGGACTGGATAGGCAAATCCAATACCGAACTTGCAAAGTTTGATGGTTTTGTACGAAGGAGACTACTTGAATCACGTACTGGCAAGCATGTAATTTTGGTAGAGTTTGAAACAAAAGAACAGTTTGAAAGTATGCATAAAACTCAGGAACATTTTCAAATCCAGTCAAAAGGGCATTCTTACATGGAAGGACCACCAAAGCCGACCTTCTACGAAGTAGTGTCTCAATAAGCCTTCAAATTTCTTATTGTATATTTTTACAAATAATGTATCTTCATGTGATTATTGTGTACTGTCTCAAATTGTGTTACATGGCCACAATGTACGCATGAAAAAAATTGGTCTGATGATTGTGCTGGCAGTGCCTCTAACTTGTAATCGTCTAGTGCCACTATTGAGATTATGTTTTTGTTCTGTATTACTGCATAATGTTCCGTAATTGATAGCGAATTGAGAAAATCCTTGATTGCTTTTATGACTCTATTGGAGTCCACATCCTCATCGCTTACCGGAGCAAGCATAAACTCGTGTATCTTCAATGCCGGTATTGCTCCTACTTGGTCTGATGTGTAAACTGCAAGAGGTGACTTTAAGGAAGGAACTACTCTGCAATCTACTGTTATCATGTCTACCCAAGTTATGTGATGATATTTTAGTTTAACAATGTGGCACTAAATTTCATGTTAATTTATGATGGATTTATTGGAATTTGTCTTAGTAAGATTTACATTTATACTTGAATCAAATATGTTGTGGGTACAATTTATGAAAATGCTGCAAATGATTTTCTAGAACTTGCAAGTGAACAGCGACTAAAGATAATTTTCAAACTATTAGAACAGAAATCAAAAATTTCTAACATGGCAAAAGAGTTGCATGCTACAGTACAAGAAGTGCACAGAAACTTTGAGCGTCTTTCAAATGCTGGTCTGATAATGAAGGACAAAGATGGGTACTATGATCTAACTACATACGGGAAGACAATGTGTACGCAGGTTCCATCTTTGTTATTTTTGTCAAAGAATAGAAAATATTTTGAAACCCATGACTTTGGTGATATTCCAATGAAATTCATCCAAAGAATTGGTGCTCTTGCAGGGGGACAACAGATCAAGGGATTCGTCAATGTATTGGAACAATGGAAGCATGTGTACAAAAATGCTGATGAATACATCTATGAATTGTTCACCGAAGTTCCTTTAGACTTGATTGAACCGTTACTTGCAAGGGTAAAACGCGGGATTACGCTAAATTACATATTTTCTGATACTGTCATTGTACCAAAGGGACGAAAGGAACTGCTCCACAAGTTGGGCATAAAGGAATTACTTGACAAAGGATTGGTTGAAAGAAAAATGAAAGAAGGCGTCAAAGTCGTTGTTGTCCTAAATGAAAAAGAGGCATGTATCCTATTCCCGACTCTTGATGGTGATGCGGACATGCGAGAAATGTTCTACAGCAAAGATCAACTATTTCATGAGTGGTGCCTTGATTATTTCAGATATTGCTGGTATAACTCTGGACCATTCCAAGAGAACAAGATTTCAGAGTAGATAACCGTTATAGATTTAATCTCTTATCGTTTGTTGAGTCTCATTGCACAAGTCTAGTCTACAATATCTTCGATGTGTCAAATGCGGACATGATCTAAATCTAGAAACCTTTGAAACTAGAAATGAAATCATTGAAGGATTACTTTCTTGCATGCACTGTACTGGGAGTTACCCAATAATTTCCTCTATTCCATTTTTGGTAGAGGATCTTTCCTTGTTCTTTTCTATTAGGGCAAAGCTTGGAGGATATCTCTTGTTGAATGTAAAAAATAAAAAATTAAAATCTCTGATAAAAAAATCTCTACAAGAAATTAAAAAAGTTGGAGATGATACAACAGATCTAGAAAAAAACTGGGTTGGAATATACAAGAAAAGCAAACCTGCAGCATTTGAGTCAAAAATAAAAAACATTATCAAAAAACTTCCACAGTGCAATTTTGTCATAGAACATGGTTGCTCAATAGGGAAAATGTCTGAAATTATGGCAAAATATCATGGAACAGTATTTGGTATTGACAAGTCCTTTTTTGTATTGCTTGAGGCAAAGAAGCGTAAAATAAAAAATGCTGACTTTATCCTTGCTGACTCTACATCTAGGCCATTTGGTACGATGAAATTTGATATTGTTCTAGCCCTCAATGTGCTTGAATTAATTGAACCTGTAAAACTTTTGACAATTATCAAGACACAGACCAAAAAATTCCTAATCTTGTCAGATCCTTATGATTATGACAGAGGAAAGAGTTCTGTTAAAGTTAGACTTGATGAAAAATCACTACGAACAAAACTACACCAACTTGGATTCAAGTTAATTTGTGGTACTACCAAGCCGAGTTTTATTTCTTGGAAACTTGATGTAAATCCACGGCTTGATCTAAATTACAAAGTGGACCTAATTTTGGCAACCATGTCAAGCAAATAATGTTTCAAAAAATGTGTCATTTTTGGTGTTAACGTGGAATTTGCATTCAGAATTTGGTGTAAAAATATTAACTGCAAGCATTATGGAAATTCTTCTTTTGACTTAAAGGGTAATTAAAAAAATCTACCATTGTTGAAACTTAACGCAATACCGCTGATTGCAATGATATTTGCAAGTGCGATGCTTTTACCAGTTGGTATGTCATATGCACAAGTTTCTAACGGTACGGCATCTAACCAGACCGATACAAACGGGACCATGATGATGTCTTCCAACCAGACTGGTGTGATGAACCAGACAATGACCATGCCTTCTAATTCAACAGGTATGAATCAAACCATGACTCCGCCAGTTCCACAAGTTAATAATACACAAGGTGCAATGCAGGTTTCCACTTTTATTCATAAAGCAGTTACAGACTTTAAACAACAAGGTGATGACACCCGTCAAGTAATATTTGACTGCAGAGATAAAGTCCAGGCTGCAGCTCCAAGTGATATTGATAAAATAAAACAAGATTGTTCTTTACAACTTAACACTATCAAGGCAAAATATCAGGATGAACGAAGCCAATACAATGGCTTGATAAAACAATACCGCGCAAGTGTAATGGTTTTCCTAAGTGATGCACGTGGAGAATCTGTAAGCCAAACCGCTATGGCTAGTGCAGTTGCACAGTTGGCCATGATGATGACTTCAATGCCATCTGGTGTCATGGGTCAGGCAGCCACCACAAACAACACACACTGTGTGAATGTACCTGGTCAGCCTGCAATCTGCTAGGAATTTCTAACTAGTCAAAATTCCACAAGATATTTTACTGGTTCATAAATTTTAAAAATAAAATGAAATCAATCAATTTTACACTTCTTGGTGATGAATCACTTGCAAAGGATTTTGGAAAAAAAGGAACAACTACAGATATTACAATTTATGACAAGAAAGAATCTGGCGTCTTGCGTACTTGGACTATACCTACTTCATTTCCAGACAAGATCCAGTCATTGTTCCAAGCCATAAACATGGGAGAGTATGTCATATTTCACGTAACAAAACTTGATAAATTTACAGGCGAGCAAATAATTGCACTTGATGTACTTGGCAAAAAACAAGGAATTCTTTCTCATTCTTTTGATGTTGACAAGAACACTTTGCTTTCTATGATAAAAGGAACTGTTGTGGAACAATACAAACTAGTGGAGCCTGAAAATCTGAAAAAAGAAATTGATTTACTAGAACCAATTTCTAAGGATGGCTCAACTACTATTGTAATTGATCATTGCTTTGATGTAAAAGGAGTTGGCACTGTCATCCTTGGCAAAATAACACAAGGAACTCTCAAAGTGTATGCCAATCTGAAGCTACTTCCAAAGGGTTCGGATGTTGTAGTAAAATCAATCCAAATGCATGATGATTCTGTTGAAGATGCAGTGTCTCCTGCACGAGTGGGCTTGGCAGTAAAGGGTGTGGGGCCTGATGATGTACAACGGGGCGATGTACTCTGCATGCCTGATAAGATGATGATTTCACAAGAAATTGAGATTGATTACATCCAAAGCAAGTTTTTCAAAGATAAAGTGGCTGAAAACCAAATGTTTCTTGTAAGCATTGGACTGCAAATACGACCAGTGAAAATTATCTCGCTTAATCCGATGAAACTTTCACTTGGAAAACCTACCGTATGTGAAAAAGGGGACACGTGTGTCATTTTAAAGCCCGAATCTGCTTCTATTCGCATTGTAGGGAGCGGAAAAATAATAAAATAAGTGATTTTAAAAAATTAAAAATACGTATATTTTTGAATTCACTAAAATAGGTCAATCACGTATTACATGGTGAGATTTGACTCTGCTTGATAATGTTGCTTTAACATCATGGTCTGTACTTACAGCGGTCTGCATGGTTCTAGTGGGCCTGTTTTATAGGAGATTTACTAGGACCAAGAAAAATGAATCAAACGCATATTGAAAAATATAGTTTTATTTTCTTTCTTCCTTTGTTATCTTCCAGTCTCTGTGTCCAAACCTTGCCGATTCAAACTCAATCTGGCCTACTGCTCTGTCACCTTTTTTCACAATCCCGTATTCATTTTTTGCAACCTTGACCAAGAGTTTTCTTGTCTTGTACCCACCTTCTATGACCTTGATCTTAAATCGCTTACTTGCCATCATGGTTATTTCTCGTGCAGCTTTTGGATCTCCAATTAATGAAAACATTTCAAATGAACCAAAATTCTTTGTGTGAATTTCATAATTGTATAACCTTGCCTCAAACTTACGGCCCATCTTCTTTGCCTCTTCATTCATCCACTCTACTGCCCGTTCACCATATCCTTTTTCGATCCCAAAAGTTTCAGAATCCATGATTGTATCTTGTCTGATTAGTTGAATATAACTTGAAACAAATGATCTGAATAATATTATTAGCACGAATGAATTAGAGTTTACATGAAACGTACTGCTGCTGATATACGAAAGGCCATTGAATCCAACTGGAACGAATACCTTTCACGTTATGGTAATCTCTTTTCTTCTAATCATGTTGATGGTTCTACACCACCGTCTGTTTTTGTTGGAGCGTATGGTTACCCCAAAGTCTTGGTGGGACCTATGTTGCCACCAGTTCATGGGGATACCATGATCTTGGACTCGCCAGAAAAATGGACTGGAAAAAGTCTTGAGGATATAGTAAACTATAGGCTAAGCCTGGTTCGCGGGATAAAGCCTGTAAAGATAGATGATGTTGGGCAAAAATACATTGAAAGCCTTCAGGAAATGTCCATGTCTGAAAAATCAACTGATGCTGAGATGGAACTTGTAAAAAATGCGTCACCCACAGTCTCAATTGATGGAGACAGTCCTATTTTTGGACCCATTGGGGAGATAAAATCTGCCAAATTTGCAAATTCTTCTTCTGATAAAAACATACAGCGAACATTTTATGACCATGATCTTTTGGCAAATGATGCACTGGTAGAACTTTACAATAGAGGAATAGAGATTTCACGAATCCAGAAATGTTTTAGCATAGGAATGTTTGGCAAAACACGAAAACTAGTCCCAACTAGATGGAGTATCACTGCAACAGATGATATTATTTCAAAATCTCTTGTTGAACAAGTAATTGAATATGATGTATTGGATACGTCTTTGGTGTTTTCGTATAATCACCTGGGTAACTTTTTTGCAGTTGTCATGTTCCCAAGCAGATGGATGTTTGAAATGCAAGAAGCATGGTATGATGAACAAGGAAATATTGGATTTGGATCTGATTTTGAAGACATTAAAGGACTGACTCACTATCCAGAAACTGCTGGGGCACATTTTGCTTCAAGGCTTGCAGTGTCTGAATATCTTACAGAACACAAAACACAGGCTGCTGTCATGGTACTTCGAGAGATCAGACCTGAATATGCAGTACCAGTTGGGGTCTGGCAAGTAAGAGAAGGAGTTCGCATGGCTCTAAAACAAAAACCATTGGAGGTTTCAAATTTTCAAGAAGGGTTAGATTTTGCTTGCAAGGGATTAAGCATTGGAAAAAAAGAATGGCTTGCTCACAGCAAACTGTATTTGGCAAAAAAACAAAAATCGATATCAGATTTTTTCTAGTTACTAGAGTTTTTATTTAACGCGCTTTGGACCTAATTTGTTGCAAAATAAAAGCGTCATCTTTGCACTGGCAATACTTGCATCCCCTGTGATATTTGCGCTGGTGGCATTTCCTGGTACCTTTAGCCTTGGGTGGAACCAAGGGAGGGGCGGGTTCCTTTTTGCGATGGCCTTTATCGCAGCAGAACTGATTGGCCTGAAATTAGATATTCCAAAGAAACGACTACTGATGATAATCCCTCTTGCCGGTGTTGTGATTGGGTACCTCGTTGGCCTAGAATTTGGCTTGAAATCTTACTTGGTTTCCGCTGCACCAAGTTTCCACGTATTGCTAAAAGACTCTTGGACTTGGATGTGGGACTTTATCGTAATTGCAGCGTTTTTCATGGTAAGCATGACTATTTTATTTGGCAAGAGGTGGATCCGGATATCCCCTGCAGGCCCGATATATGCCGCAGGTACTGCAATCATTTTATCGCTTGATGCATTTTTCCCGTACGATTCACTTGGCCCGCTACAGTATGTTGTACCGTACCTTGTAAAACTAGATGTATTTTTGATAAACCTATTCCACTTGGGAATGGCAACTTCCCACGGGAACGTAATGTTCCTCAATGGAGACCATGGGCCGTTTGCACTGCAAGTATTCTGGCCGTCTGCTGGTGTACATAGTATAATAATCTACTCGCTTGTGATGATGGCATTTTTGTTAAAGATGAACATACCGCGCAACAGGAAGGTCGGGTATTTCATCATGGGAGTTATTGGGACAATAACTGTAAACGTGATCAGAATCTTGTCACTTTCAGCCTTTGTCCTCAAGGTCTCTACCAATGTAAACGAGTTTGAATCGTTCCACGGGATTGCAGGTGAGATTATGTTCTTGCCATGGCTTTTCATATTCTTGCTCATAGTAACATATGTTGAAACAAAACGGATCAAAAAACTAGGGGCAGGAAAAAATGAACCAGATCAAAGTAAATAATGATCTAGAAAACGGAACCTATAGACTAGAAGAGATCTTTGTAAATCTAAAAACTACTGGAATTCTTTTAAAAATATTTGAAACAAAAGAAGACCTTGACGATGTATTTGAAAATGTGTCTGTAATCATAAACGAGAGCACTCACTATATGCACGTGCAAAATGATGATGCGTCAATTGTGATAGGCAAAAACCACCTCAAAAACTCTGAAAAAAAAATTCTCTATTTGGATATCATCCATGAACTAGTACATGTAAAGCAACAAAGACAAGGCTTGGATCTATATGACAAGTCCTACTCTTATGTTGATAGACCAACTGAGATTGAAGCATATGCAATTGCAGTTGAGGAAGCACGAAATCTTGGAATGAAAGACAATGAGATATTTGATTATCTACATGTAGAATGGATATCTCATGATGAGCATAAACGACTAGCATCAAGAGTTGGTGTCTTGATTTAAAAAAATCTTGTAATGTCTACCTGCCCACTAGTCTGTGAAAAGTCTGAAACTCGCACACCCAGTCGCCTTATGGGTAATTTCTGGTCTTCAAGTGAGTCCTTTAGCAGTTGAATTACAGTTTTTTTCAATTCGTCCAAACTTGATGTTGGATTTCTTAGAGTTTTTGATTTTGTCCTGTTCGATAAATCAGACTGGACAAACTGTATTCCTACTGACTTGAAAAGTATGTTATCTTTGATTATGGTTTCATGCAAGTCATCACAAAGTTTTTCCAAATCTTTTGCAAGAAAATCAAAATCTTTGGAATCTTGCTTTAGTGTTACAATTCTGCTATATTGAATGGGGTCCTGTCTTGGAGATACTGGATCTTCATCTATTCCGCGTGCTGCATTGTAGATGTAAGACCCCCACTTTCTTCCAAATAATCCGTTTAGGGTAAACACATCTACACTGCGAAGTTGCAATATTGTTTCAAGGTTCATTTCAGAAAACTTTTCTTCTGACTTTTTGCCTATGCCGGGAATTGTTCTTATCGGTAACGGTCCAAGAAATGATTCTATTTCTTGGGGTTCTACTATTGTAAGACCGTCTGGTTTTTTGTAATCTGATGCAATTTTTGAAACAAGTTTGTTTGAGGATACTCCTATTGTACTTGAAAGCTTTATTGATGTACGCAATGCGTTTTTGAGTTGTTGTGCCAAGTGTGCCGCTTTTTTAAAATCTTGTTCTGTTCTGTTTGTAACATCAAGATACGCCTCATCTCTTCCAACGTATTCAAAAATGTCGGCATGGTTTCTGATTATACTCATGGCATTCTCTGATGTTTCTGTATAATATTCAAAATCGGTGGGCAGAAAAACTGATTCTGGAATGTCTTCTAGCTTCTTTTTTGCAAATTTAATTGGCATCCCGGATTTTACTCCATATTTTCTAGCAACATAGTTTGCAGTTGCAATAGCTCCACTGTCTCCGCCACGATCAGAGTAGACACATACTACTACGGGCCTTGTCTTGAGTTCTGGCCTGCGTATCTCTTCGCACTGGGCATAAAAATAATCAAAGTCAATATGGAATATGATTTTTCCATCCATGGTAAATTTATGATTTGAAATCCTTATTACGTTATTGTTACTGTCTTGCATCTTTGATATAATCTAAATATGCTCTCTGGGTACACATGACGTGGATTATCCGATTGTAGTGGAACCCGAAGGCGTAAAGATTAGATCCGAAAAAATGGAAGTTGATAAACTGTACTATTGTGTAT
>JBOGQV010000064.1:0-7881 GCA_050749145.1 Nitrosotalea sp.
CTTACAGGGACGTAGGTTAGCTTGGTAGACTGCCAGCCTCGGGCGCTGGATGTCGTGGGTTCAAGTCCCATCGTCCCTATATTCTCAGAAGTTTTAGTATGATTCCAAATAAATGATTGAAATATGCCACAAAAATACAGAAAGATGAGTGACAATCTCAATTTATCTTGCGCATCTGAATCCTGTTACCAAGGCTCATGTAGAAATTATCAATGAGTTAAAAAATGAAAACCAGGTAAGAGTTTTACCAGTCATATTCATGAAAAATGGAAAAGAGCTTAACAGTAGAAGTTTTCCGTTTAGTTATGAGTTGAGAAAAAAAATGCTCACGGCAGTATTTGGTGATAGTATTACAGTTGAACCAAATTATGCATTCTATGCACCATTTGCAAAATACATGCCTCCAATGTTATCACCCTACTCATGGAAAATAAAAGAACAAATCCTTGATGGAATAAAAGGAGATTATTTTACATATACTGGAGACAAAGCTGAGGGTTTTGTACTCAAACTATACGGACTGAATCCCAAAGTAGGAAAGAGAAAAGAAACTTCTGCATCATCTGTGAAACAAAAAATGTTTGATTCAGCAATGGGAAAAAATACAGATTGGGAAAACTATGTTGAGCCAAAGATAGTGCAAATAATACACGAGAATTGGGATGTTGTCAAGAGATTTGCAAGTGCGAAGGATCTTACATACAGGGTATTAGGAATGAAATTTCCAAGTACAGGATTCTGGTAGAAATAGATTAATTATAGACGGATTTGGTTTTTCAATATGAAACCTTTTGTTCCAAAATTTGTTTGGTTTGATGGGAAATTAGTAAAAGCTGAAGACGCAAAGGTTCCAGTTATGACCCATGCCATACATTATGGAACTTCTGTTTTTGAGGGAGTGCGAGGATATTGGAATTCTAAAAACTTGTATATTTTTAGACTACAAGATCATATCAAGAGATTTAGAAATTCAGGTAAGGTATATTCAATTTCTCTGAGATTTACAGATAAGGAAATTGCTAATGCAATAATTCAGATTTGTAAGAAAAATAATGTCAAAGAATCATGTTACATAAGACCATTTTATTTTGTAGGCAAACATGGAATTAATCTTCATGTAACTGAAGATACTCCAACACATGCCGCCATAGTCATGTTTCCTTTTGGAGATCTGTTTAACAAAAATGGAATAAAAGTAGGCATATCATCTTGGAGACGAATTCATGATATTTCTACACCTCCACTTGCCAAAATGGGCGGAAATTACCTAAATTCTATACTTGCAACACAAGAATCAAAACGAAATGGTTACGATGAAGCCATATTGTTAGATCATTTAGGAAACATAAGCGAGGCACCTGGTGAAAATATCTTTATTGTAAGAGACGGAAAATTACTAACACCTCCACCAAGTTCATCAGCATTAGAAGGAATTACAAAGGATTCAGTCATCAGAATAGCAAAAGATCTTGGATATGATACAATAGAACGTGAAATTCCTAGGACAGAGATTTATTTTGCTGAGGAGGTATTTTTGACAGGAACCGCAGCAGAAATAACTCCAGTCATTTCAGTAGATGGTAAACGAGTTGGAGATAACAAGGTAGGAAAAATTACAGAAAATATTAGAAAGATCTATTCAGACATCACCATGGGTAAAAACAAGAAATACTCTAGATGGGTAACACCAGTGTATTAAGATGAAAATAGTTCAGATAGGTACTGGCGGATTTGGAAAGAATCATGTCAGAATTCTTTCACAACTGGGAGTTCTTTCTGCCATATGTGACACAAATGCATCCCGTGCAGAAGAGTTTAGCAAAAAATATTCTGTGAATTATTATTCCTCATTAGATTCTCTCATGGATTCAGAAAAATTCGATGCGGCATTAGTTTGTACACCTACTTCTACTCACTTTGAATTAGCAAGGAAACTCTTGGAGCAAAAAAAGAATGTTTTTGTAGAAAAACCAATGACTTACCTCTCACGGGAGGGTGAAGATCTTCTTCAGATAGCCAAGAAAAATAAAGTAATCCTCACAAGTGGATACATAGAACGATTCAATCCTGCTGTTTCACTTGTCAAAGAATATGTCAGAACTAAAAAGTATGGAGAGCTGATTATGCTTGAATTTCATAGAGAAAACAGAATGCCAAATCACATAAAAGATGTCGGAATCATTTATGATACTTCAGTACATGACATTGATACAGCCATGTGGTTATTTGATGATATACCAGAAGTTGTATTTGCAAGATCTGGAAAAATAAGACATGAGCATGAGGATTTTGCAACAATAATGCTTGGTTTCAAAGATAACAGGGTTGCAATCATATCATCAAACTGGATTACTCCAATTCGTGTTAGAAAATTTAATGCAGTGTGCGGAGACGCAATAATTTCTTCGGATTTTATCACGCAAGAAGTTAAGATCGAAACTAGTTCAGGTGCGGAGATACCTCGTAAAGAAATGGAAGAGCCTTTACTTTTAGAGATAAAAAATTTCATATCTGCAATAGAAGGAAAAGAGAATATTATAGTAAAAGCAGAAGATGCAGTAAATACTACCAAGATTGCAGAAGCGGCACTTTTATCTAGCCATAAAGGAACTCCAATCTATCTGGATCTAAAATGAACAGAAAATTAATGGAAATTCTTGCTTGTCCAATAGACAAACATTTTCCACTTGAGTTAGTAGAATTAACTGCAAAAGGAGAAATTATTTCAGAAGGTACAATATTTTGTTCAAAGTGTTCAAGATATTATCCGATCATAGAAGAGATCCCCATAATGTTGCCTGATGAATTAAGAGATAAGAATCAAGATATTGAATTTTTAAACAAGTACAAAACTACTCTTCCTGAAAAGATCGTTACAAAAGGCGCTCCATGGCACTTGTGATAAGAAAATGGTGACAAACTTTATTTCAGAAAAAGCAAAACTGGGAAAAAATGTCAGAATATGGCATTTTGCGTATGTAGGAGATGACACAGAAATTGGAGATAATGTCAAGATAGGCTCACTAGCACATGTTGATTACAATGTCAAAATAGGAGAGAATACCATGATAGAAGGACTTGTTTACATACCACCACTTTCCAGAATTGGAAAAAATGTCTTCATAGGTCCAGCTGCATCTTTAACCAATGATCCATATCCAGCAAGCAAAAAGATGGTCGGGGTCATCATTGAAGATGGAGTAGTCATAGGCTCTAGAGCGGTCATAAAAGCAGGAGTCAAAATAGGAAAGAATAGCGTAGTGGCCATGGGAGCAGTCGTCACAAAAGATGTTCCACCCAACTGTGTTGTTGTCGGAGTCCCAGCTAAAGTCAAGTATTCACGAGAGGAATATGACAAGAAAAAGAAGAACTGGGAAAACAGCTAGTGACTGATTTGCTTATGAAATATCCAATTCTTTATTTTTGACATAATCAAGATCCAAATTACTACAAGTATAAGGGCAATACCTGCTTTGACGATAGAATCTATCAGATTATCTAGTTTTCCAAAACCCTGTATTGAAATGTGTGCTATAATTGAGACAACTAGTCCACCCCCAGCAATAATCAACAACCACATGACAAATATGTAGAAAAAAATTTGTGTTCCTTTCATATCCTAATTTCCATCATGAACGATGTAATTATTGCAAGTGCCGCAGAAAATAATGCTAACTTGAATATTACAAATCCTACTTGTTTTTCAGTCAAAGGTCCATTTGCCAAGATCAATCTTACAAGAGTCACTGGAGCAGATTTGTCAGTACTTGCCATCAGCTTAAAATCCTCAGTGTGAACCACAGGATTTGCTTTTATCTGTCTATGCTCAATTATTCTTTTTACACTAGAAAGAAAGAGAAATGAGTTTATCACTGCAGGAAGTAACGCAATTGCAGCAATAATTTCAACATGACCCACAATGGATAATGCTCCATACATCGCTCCAAGAGTTAATGCGCCAGAATCTCCTGGAAATATTTTACTTGGGATTTTATGATATTTGTAAAATGCCAACGATACAAAACCTAAAGGTAAACTTGCCAGTGCGATATCATAATTATGTAAAATGACAAGACAAATTGTAAGGGCAAAACTAGCAATAGTCATGAATCCGCTTGCAACACCATTGAGAACATCAATAGAATTTATTGTATTCCCCATTACTGGAATGATGAAAATTATCAATCCCAAATAGAGTTCTGGAATCTTGACTGAGCCAAATAATGGAAATGCAAGATGTGGGTGGTATGCTCCAAGTAAAATTATAGGTAATGCAGAAGCAGCAAGAGCCAGCGGTTTAAACCAGCCACCAAGTACCTTCCTATCATCTGCAAAACCAACAAGGAAAGCAAGTGAAGTGGTTATCATGATTGCCAATATATCAGTAGAAGGAAAAAAGGCATAAAGAATAAGTTCAGAGGCCAGAATTCCTGCAAGAATTGAAGGTCCTCCAGGGCGAACAACCATTGTTGCAACCTCTTTGTTGTAGTCTTTTACAACCATCTTTCTTTTTGTCAATACTGTAATCAGACTTGGAGTAATTGCATAAACGGTAACAAATGCCACGGCTGAAATCAGTATTGCTATAATGGTTCTATCCAGCATCATCTTATCTTTTTCAGATGTGTCTTTATGTTTTCTGCAATAACTGGCCCTATCTTATCTATTTTTGCTAGTCTCTCAATAGATATTTTGGATAAATCCTCAGTGGTTTTTATTCCATTTTTGAAGAGTATTCTGGCCCTGATCCTTCCAATTCCCTTTATTTTCACTAGATCAACAAGTTCTTCTTTAATACCATATAGTATTCTGGATCTCAAGTCATCAATCTCAGTCAATATATTGTCTTTTTTTTCTAGTTTTGCAATCTCATAAAGTGCATGAACCAACCAGTCTGCAGTTTCTGTCATGCGATGCATATCACCAGACTCTGTGCCAAAGTTATCAGAAAGAAATACTTCACTTGATTCATTGATCCAAGAATGTATTGCAAGAAGACTCCTATTACAATCATATTCAGATATAGGTTCTATTAGCTGATCAGCATAATTTTCAATCAAAGTACTTAGAAATTCATAATCTTTGTTTCTTAGTGAAAACTTTGGAAAAAAATCTTCTGAGATTGTGATAATATGCAACAGACCAAGAGTGTGTCCGTTTGTTGAAATATTTTCCAAAGATTTTCGAAATAATACTGCTGTTAGAGGATCTATGTATAAAGTAGAGGTTCTTTTGCCAAATTCTGTAGCAATGTATCTACCTCCTTTTTGTTTGACAAAATCTTCTGATTCCAAATATCTCAAAGATATTTGAATGTGGAATTTTATTGTGGTTTTTCTTTCTTGAGAGCCTGAGAGTGTCTTTGAAAAGAATTCAATGATGTCTTCTCCCTTTATTCCAGGATTTGTCGATACAAAACTCAGAAGATGAATCCTTAATGCTTTATCTCCAGTGAGTTTTGAAGAAATTGGTTCTGGGGTTCCATTAATGTAATAATCAAAAATTTCATCACTATTTGAATTTCCAACAATGATCGCTTCACCATATTTATCATATTGAGGTCTACCTGCACGGCCGCATAGTTGTTTATACTCTAATATGCTAATGGGTTTGTTAGCGCCATATTTTGCATTATATCTACTTACATTAGCAATAACCACTCGTCTTGCTGGAAGATTTACCCCCGCAGCCAAGGTGGGAGTAGATGCTAGAATTTTTATTCTTTTGTTTCTAAATTCAGATTCAATTAGATCTCTGCAATTTGGATTAAGACCAGCATGATGAAATGCTACTCCATTTTTAATTAGACTTGCCAAGGTTTTAACAAGCTCAGTGTGTTCATTATCATCTAGAATTTTTTGTGAAATCTTTTCTAACATTTCCTTTTCTTCATTGTTCAGAGTCTTTGCCACCGCCTCTGATGCCTTTGTAGCAAGAGATACAGAACGAGTTCTTGTCTCTGCAAATAAAATTGCCTGCCCCCCATTATTTAGTGAATCCAAACCTAGATCAACAGGTGGTCCTCTGATACTTGTTTGAATTTCAAATTTCTTTCTGTCTTGCATTGTTACTATACCCTGATCATAAACTCCTTCTGACAACGGAACTGGCCTCCATTCACTATGAACTAGTTTACATTCCAGCCAATCAGCAATTTCATCCGCATTCGTAACTGTGGCACTTAGAGCAAGTATTTGTGGTCTTTGTGGTAGCAACTTTAGATTTGTAAGTACAATCTCAAGAGTTGGTCCTCTATCATCATCACCCAATAGATGCACCTCATCAGCTATTACGAGACTTATTTGATCGATCCATTCCGCACCTTGCCTTATGATAGAATCCATTTTTTCGTTAGTTAACACAAGAATGTCATTTTGACCTAAATTTTTATCAGATATATCAAAATCACCTGTAGATATCTGGATTTTCATATTTTTGCCAAGATCAACAGAATCAAGTTTTTTGAATTCATTGAATTTTTCTGATGCTAAAGCCTTTAGAGGACTGAGATAAACTATCTTGCCTCTCTTTTCAGATAGATGTTTTATTATTGCAAGAATTGCAAGCAATGTCTTGCCACTTGCAGTTGGAGCAGAAACCAATATGCTCTGTCCTTCAAGCAACCCAGCTTTTACTGTCTTTTCTTGGGGCGGATAAAGATTCACATATCCATTTTTTTGGAGAAATTCAATTGCGGAAGGAGGAATATCTAGCTGCTCTATTTTCATACCCGGTTATAATGACCAGGTTTGGATTCATAAATAGCTGACTCTCTTTGTAATTTTTTAAGATACTTTCTTGCTTCATCTTCTGTAAATTTGTCAGTCTTGACCAGTTCTTTGATAAATGCTTTTTCTTCAACAGGTCTTTTCTCATCTCCCTCAAGTGATTTCATCACATCCATGAATAGCTGCATTTTTGAAACTTCACTGTGAGGACGTCCCTGAAGAACTCCAAGATCAACTTTTCCCGTATTGACATCAACACCTGCATCTTGTAACATGCTTTGCATAAGGAATATTGCACGTTCTGCATCTTCCCCTTCAACTTGTGTTTTCATCAATAATCTAGCTCTTGCGGTTGCCAATCTTACAAGTCCCTCTAATTGTCTAGGGGTTACTGTGATCATTCCTTCAGATTCCACATTTCTCATCGTCATATAGTAATTTAGAATCAGATCCTCTGCTTCCGGAGTAAGATTTGGATCGGATCTCTTTGCATATGATAAATATTTTGTAAGAATATCTACATCAATTAGCGACTTGGTATCGGTTCCAGATGCTCTGTGTAGATTCAATATGTGTCTTGCAATTCTCGTATCCTTTTCTTTTGATGGAATATCTCTTACAACAAAAATAAGATCGAACCGTGTTAAGAGTGGAACTGGAAGGTTAACGTTTTCTGTTATATTCTTGAAAGGATCATATTTTCCAAACATAGGGTTAGCAGCAGCCAAAATCGAAGTTCTGGCGTTCAACGTTGCAACTATTCCACCTTTTGCAATACTTACTGATTGTTGTTCCATTGTTTCATGTAAAGCACTTCTATCTTCGGGTTTCATTTTGTCAAATTCATCTATACAGACAAGACCTTGATCACCTAGTACTACGGCACCGGCCTCAAGCATCATTATACCAATTTTATCTCTGACAACTGCTGCAGTAAGTCCTGCTGCAGTTGAACCTCTTCCAGAGGTATAAAGTCCCCTAGGAGCAATTCTTGCACAGAATTTTAGCATCTCACTTTTTGCAGTACCAGGATCTCCTACCAAAAAAATATTAATATCTCCACGGATCTTTGCACCATCAGCAAGCACCCTTTGAGTAGAACCGACAATTAAAAGTAAAATTGCTTCTTTTATTATATCGTGTCCATGAATAT
>JBOGQV010000065.1:0-3568 GCA_050749145.1 Nitrosotalea sp.
AGCAATTAAGAAACACTGCATATATTTTGTAACAATAGAACCATCTGGAATAGACATGACGGAAATGGCAAGAAAAGTAAAACTAGAATTCATGAAGTTTAAAGAGAAAGAAGACATAGTAAAAGCAATCTCCATTGATGATTTTATAAGAATGCTTCCTGCAGGAGATAGTCATATAGTAGAATCTGGTCATGGAGAGGCATACGATTGAGTACATACAAACCAATTTTCGTAGTAGATTCAATGCTGGGTAATTTAGCAAAGAAATTAAGAATTCTTGGATATGATTCAAAATATTTTTCCTCAATTGAGGACAATAAACTAATTTTAATAGCAAAAAATGAAAAACGTACAATTTTGACAAAAGATGAACAACTTACTAAAAATGCAGAAAAACAAGACATTGGTTTTGTTCTTATCAGGGGAAGTGATGAATCTGAACAAATTATGCAGATAAATGCAAAAATTAAGCTTGATAGATTTGTAATGGATACAAACAATTCTCGCTGTATTTCTTGTAATGGGAGTTTACAATCAGTTGAAAAATATAGAATTATAGGAAAAATTCCAGAGGGAGTACTAGAACGAGAAAAAAAGTTTTGGATGTGTGATTCTTGTAAAAAAATTTACTGGGAAGGAACTCATTTTGAAAAACTGCAAGAATTTGCAACAAAGCTAAATGATATGATGAATTGATTTTATCAGATGATGATGGTCAAGCATTGGTAAAAACTGCACGTCTAGTTGTTACAGAATATCTCAAGGAAGGAAAAAAAATTGAATTATCAAAGGAGATCAAATCCAAATTTTCATACAAGTCAGGAGTATTTGTTACGCTAAACAAAAAAGAAAATCTAAGAGGCTGTATAGGATTTCCAACCCCTGATAGAATATTACACGAGTCTCTTTTGGATGCAGCCGTCGCATCATCTACAGAGGACCCACGTTTTCCGCCTGTAAGATTTGAGGAATTGGGTGAGATTACGTTTGAGGTAACTGTACTTACCCCACCTATCGAGATTAAGGTCAAGGATCCAGCTGAATATCCTGGAATGATAAAGATAGGTAGAGACGGCCTTATTGTGAAATGGGAGTTTGGGACAGGCTTACTTCTTCCCCAAGTTCCTGTAGAATACGGATGGAATGAAAAAGAGTTTCTCAGTCATACATGTGAAAAAGCAGGAGCTCCTTTTGATTGCTGGAAACAAAAAAGTACGCAGATTCTAAAATTTGAGGGAATTGTATTCAAAGAAACAGAACCAAATGGACAAATCAAGAGATTGGAACTATAGAATTTTTCCTTCAAATGCATCAAGTGTTACTTCCTTGTTTTCTTGTAACAGATCATAATCATCTTTGCTTGCAATGACTAGCGGAATATTAGATATAGCGCATCCAGATGCTGTTGTCAAGTCAGCTTTTAGACAGATCATGGCAAGCGGTGCACAGTTGTTATATTTTAAAGAGTATAGGGTATAGGCCCCAACACTACTCCCCACCCCAAAAGGAAATGCAAGAATTTTGCCACCAATTGATTTTCCAAAGAGATCATGCTTTTTGTCATGCACTATTCCTGTTTTTTTATCAATTCCCCCAAGAAAGTTTATTGGGCTTTTGGCTACAAGTAACGAACCCTTTGCGTTTCCTCGCACGATTACTTTGACGTTCATTTTGTTTCCTCTTGTACTATTTGTTTGAGACTCTTCAGATTCACATCAACATTGTTCGAAGTCTTTAGATAATATGCACCCTTTACACTATTTGTGACAACAGAATCCACTTCCTTATTGTCAACAAGAGGTGACAGACAAGTGCAGCAGTCAAACAATAATTCTCCTCCGGCTCGTTCTATCTCATTTGCATAACCCAGATCTCGTATCTGCCCCTTGATTGCACTAGGACAGAAGATCATGCAGCGTTTTTGAAATGATCTTCCTTTTAGCATTAAGGCCAAGTCACCGATCTCCTCAAAACCAAGTTGAGGACTACCAAGCGTAATCAAATCCCCGCTCTCAGAAGTATTAAGTTCGTCATGAATTTTTTGCATTTCATTTTTATCAAAATCAATTTTTTCGCCCTCTTCCTCACCAAATGTGAACATACCACAGGCACCCGAAGTACCCATGCCTGCACACAAAGACTTGCAGCTGCGCTTGTCAAGACCATTTACACCAGACAAGGCAACTGAGCTGCCTGCAACTTTTCCTGCAAAATATCCAAGCATCCCATATGTCAATTCATCGCGTGACTCTACCTTCATACGAATTGTCAGATTTGGCTTTCTTGTACCATCATCTCTTAGATCAGAGCGTGGACTTTTACCCGTTATTGCACTTGCAAGAGCGCTAAATGCACCTTCTTTGTTTGTCTTGAGTCCAGAAAATGAATTTGCGTAGATTGCAGCATTACTTTCTGCAAAGGACACATGAGTACCTTGTTTTGGAATATCAAATATTTCATATGGAATACAAGAGTATGACGGGATTGCCCCCATTTTTTCATACGAATTTTTTATACTGCGTTGATTCTCAATGAAGTTGTCATCCAGATTATAGTGTGAAACGGAATCAAAATCAAACCCCATTGGATTAACTGTTGTTTTTACTTTGAATTTAGCATCCTGACTTAGATGTGAGAGAAATTCTTTTCCTGCATCCCCTATCGTATTATAATTAACTCCAGACAGATGCGCCCATTCTATTGGAATTAACCTATCAGCACCTGATGCTTCTCCAATTGCTACAAGAGTTCTATATGCAAGTGCAAGTGTATCTCCTTGCTTTCCATCTAGTGCATTCTCTTCTTCTTTTGTTAATTCCAATACCCAACTTTGTTATAACAGATATAATACTTGTGTGGTTAACATAAAATCAATTGGAAAAAATTAAAAGAATTTTAGACGGCATGATGTCTACAATGAATTCTGTCAAGCCGCCTCGTATGACAGCACTTAGAGAACTGCGTGAGGCTGAAAATGGAAGTCCATTGAGTATCCTGATAGGAACAATACTTTCTGCCAGAACAAGAGATGAGAGCACTGCATCTGTAGTCAAGATATTATTCTCAAAATATAAAACAGCTAGTTCACTTGCAGGTGCAGAATTATCAGATGTAGAAAAGATAATCAAAAGGACAGGTTTCTATCACGTTAAGGCAAAAAGAATAATCGAAGTTGCATCAATTATAAATTCAAAATATTCAGACAAGGTTCCTAAAACTATGGAGGAGTTGTTGAGTTTGCCTGGAGTCGGAAGAAAAACTGCAAATTGCGTCCTAGTTTATGCCTTTGACGAACCAGCAATACCAGTTGATACACATGTACATAGAATTTCCAATCGGCTTGGGTTAGTACAAACAAAAATTCCAGAGGAAACAGAGATTGAATTAATGAAAAAAATCCCAAAAAAACATTGGATTAGAATAAATGACACATTTGTCATGTATGGTCAAAATATTTGCAAGCCAATTTCACCAATGTGTTCTGTCTGTCAGATAAAAAAAGACTGTAACTATTACAAAAATATCGAAATCTAGGGCAATTTATTTTCAGAGACTTTTTTTGTTTCTT
>JBOGQV010000066.1:0-3966 GCA_050749145.1 Nitrosotalea sp.
CATCTTGCTTGCCTGTGTCTCAAGTTCAGGCGTGGGTTGACCTAGTCCCTGGCTGTGATTCTCAGTTATTATCTTGCCATCTGATTTGACTGATACACCAGTTACTACCCATAATTCTAGCCCCTGAAACTTTGTACTGTTGTAACTACTGTCTATTCCTGCAATCTCGGCGTCTTTTTTCTGAGGGATGTACTCTATCCAGTTTTCCCTGGCAGTTTTAATTATCTGATCAAATTTCTCACCCTTGAAAATTGACCTTGCCTCCTCACGCTTCTTTATTGCATCACGATATACCGTATTGAGCATAAAACACCTTTGCCTGCAGAGATAAAATGTTTCTCGTTTGAAATACATTTGTCTTGTAGTTAATGGAAAATCAATACTAGTAGGACTAATTAATGAAGCATGCCATAGTAATATTATGTTCGAGAATGAGAGAACATGGGCACGGTTTGTAGAAAATAATTCCACTGATGAATTCCATAAAAAATTTGATGACGCTGTAGGCCAAGTGCAAAAAGACTTTGGCAAAAAATATCCTATGATAATTGGAGGAAAAGAGATCTTCTCTAATGATGAATTCCAAGTTAGATCCCCTGCTGACAAAAATCTTGTACTGGGAAGTTTTCCACTTGCCACAAAAGACGATACACTACATGCAATTGAAACTGCAAAGGAATCATTTTACAAATGGTCTCTAGTATCATATCAAAATAGAGTCCAGATATTTCGAGAAGTTGCTGATATTTTCTCTAAAGATAAATTCCGCCTTACTGCAATCATGAGCTTTGAAAACGGAAAGAACAGACTTGAGGCAATGGGTGACCTTGATGAGTCAATAGATTTTATGAGATTTTATGCAGAACAACTTGAGATAAACCAAGGATTTTCAAAGGACACAAAAAATGGCACTCCAAATGAAAAGACAAAAAGTACACTAAAACCATATGGAGTCTGGGGAATCATATCTCCATTTAATTTTCCATCTGCAATTGCAATAGGAATGACATCTGGTGCTCTGATTACTGGAAATACTGCTATACTCAAGCCTTCAAGTGATGCTCCAATCTCTGCATTCAAGTTTGTTGAATCTATTTATCCAAAACTTCCTCCAGCTGCAATAAGCTTTGTAACAGGCGCTGGGGGAATAGTTGGAAAAACAATACTTGAGAGCTCCCTAGTTGATGGTATTGCATTTACTGGCTCACAAGAGGTGGGAATGACTGGATATTCTACATTTGTAACAAGCAGGCCCAGACCATTTATTTCTGAGATGGGCGGCAAAAATCCTACAATAATTTCTGCTTCATCTGATATTGAAAAAGCAACTGATGGCGTATTGCGCGCAGCATTTGGCTTTAGTGGACAAAAGTGTAGTGCGTGTTCAAGAGTCTATGTACAAAAATCAATTGCAAACAAGTTCTTGGAAAGACTTGTTGCAAAGACTGTGGCATTAAAAATTGGCAAGCCATGGGAAAAAGACACCTACATCGGACCTGTCATAAATGACGCTGCAGTGAAAAAATTTCAAAAAGCATCTGATATTGCAAAAAAAGATGGCAAGATACTATGTGGTGGCACTCTTCTTTCTGATGGTGCCAACAAGGATGGAAATTTTGTCATGCCAACAATTGTTGCAAACCTTCCACAAGATCATGAATTAGTACGTGAAGAGTTGTTTCTACCGTTTCTTTGTATCGAGGAATTTGAGAACTTTGATGATGCACTTGCTTTGGCAAACAAGAGCAGTTATGGATTAACTGCTGGAGTCTTCAGCCAAGACAAAAATGAGATTGAAAAGTTTTTTGAAAAAATCGAAGCAGGTGTTACATATGCAAATAGGGCAGCCAGTGCAACTACCGGTGCAATGGTTGGCGCCCAGCCCTTTGTGGGATGGAAAGACTCTGGAATCTCTGGCAAGGGTGCAGGTGGAGCATACTATCTTTTACAATTCCTACGGGAGCAGACTCAGACTCGATGTGAATGAATAAACGAACTTCCAAGCAACAATATGTTGCGTTTTCTCTCCTTTAATCTTCTAATTGAATAGGGAAGCCAGTTTGTTCCATATGGGATGTACTCTGAAACTGTAAATCCACTTTTTACCAAAATAGGCTTTAGCTCATCTCGTATTCCTTTTAGCATTTGAAACTCAAACTTTCGTTCATGTTTTTTTGATAATTCCATTGCAAGGTCAATTAATTTGGAATCATGTGTTGCAATTGCAAACTCGTTTCCCTGATCAAATAGTATAGTCATTAGTTTTCTATAGTTATCATCTACTTCGTGTCTTGTCCTGTATGCATTCTTTGAATTTTCATGATATGCTCCTTTGACCAAGCGAATCTTGGCGCCCTGTTTTAATAACGTGTCAAGATCCTTTCCAGTGCGTTTTAGGTTGGCTTGTATCACTATGCCAACTCTTTCGTATTTTTCAAAGAGGTTTTTGTATATCTTGAGTGTGTCATCTGTAAACTCTGATGACTCCATGTCTATCCAGACAAAAGACTGGAACTGTAATGCTTTTTCTATTATGGTATCAAGATTTCCAAGACATTCTTCTGTGCTGATGGCAAGTCCGACTTGAGTGGGTTTTATGGATAAGCCTCCAATAATTTTTGACCGACGCAAGCTTGAGACTAGAGTGAGATAGTCTGTAACTGTCTGGGTAACTTTTTGTTTTGACGCCATGTGTTCTCCCAATTTGTTTAAAATGGCACTCATGCCGTTGCTATTTGCCTGACGTGCAGACTTGAGTGCATCCTCCATGGTATCACCTGCTATCCACTGCTTTGCTATCTTGAATAGGACTTTTTCTATGAGTGTAGATTCTTGTTTTTCCAACTGGCCTTTGCCCGTTTGATTATATGGTTTTAAGATAATTCAATATTTTGTTATGTCAAAAACCTGATAACAGATTTAACAAGGCCAAATCTTAAACAAGTTTAGATTGAAACGAGTGGGCTTACTTGGATGTGGTGCAATAGGATCAGAGATAGCACTTGCAATAGACTCTGGCAAAATCTCTGCAAAGCTTACACACATCTATGATTTTTCAAAAGAAAATTCCAAGAATCTCGTTGACAAACTACAGAATAAACCAGTTGTAACAGAAAATGTTGGTCTACTTGCAGCTTCTCCAGTTGACATGATAATTGAAGCGGCATCACAGGATGCAGTAAGAGATGACATACTTAGCATATTACAAAACAGAAAAGACGTGATGATAATGAGTGTGGGGGCACTCTTGGATGAATCTATATTTGATATTGTAATTGATGGATGTAGAGATTTTAACAAGCGAGTGTATCTTCCATCCGGTGCAATAATTGGGCTTGATGGAATTCGTGCCGTAAAAGACGAACTTGACTTGGTAACACTTGTGACAACAAAAAATCCAAAGGCATTGAAGGGAGCAAAATTCTTTGAGACATCAAACATCGACCCTGATAAAATCACCCAATCTACTGTAATCTATGAAGGAAGTGCACAAGAAGCGGTCAGGTTATTTCCTGCAAACATCAATGTTGCCGCACTTCTCAGTCTTGCAGGAATTGGCAGTGAAAAGACTAGGGTTAAGATAGTTGCAGACCCACACACTGATAAAAATACTCATGAAATCCAGGCTGAAGGAACGTTTGGCAAATTTTCAGTCAAGGTGGAAAATGTGCCCAGTCCTAGCAATCCCAAGACCAGCAGGCTTGCAACACTTGCTGCAATAGAATGCCTCAAAAAAATCTGTGGCACCCCTCTTAACATAGGCACTTGAATGGTAAATTTTGCCATTTGGATCGATTACGGCAATAAATTTGTCAACATCATGACGCTTTAAAGATGAACTAATGCTATGGTTCTGTGTATGGATGTCAAGTCTGAGATACTAAAACTCAAAAAAGAAAAGGATGTTCTCATTTTAGCTCATAATTACCAATTGCCAGATGTACAAGATGTCGCAGATTATGTAGG
>JBOGQV010000067.1:0-2126 GCA_050749145.1 Nitrosotalea sp.
AGGCTATCCCATGTAAAGATCTGAGCAGTGTATGTGCCAGGTGCAGTTGGAATCCATGACTGTCCCGGATTGAGGGATTGGTTAATGTCAAGTGTGCCGGTTATCCACGAAAGCGATTGTGTCACACCGTTAACATCTTGTATTTGTACAATGTATGCAAATGGCATAATACAGTCCTGTCCGTTGACCAGATCAGCAGTGATTTGTATCTGCTGCCCTACTTTGACTGCATCTACAATTGCATTTCCATACGGATCCACTATTCGGGGGTTATTTGCAGCCCCACCGCGGATAATTGGCCCTGAAGGGAAAAATTGTGTGTTACATCCAGGGCCAATATAGCTAAATGTTGTTTGGTTCTTGGTTCCTGCATAACTTGCAATTATGGAAAAATTTCCAGATGGGATGGCTTTGAGTGTGAGTGGCAATATCTGCAAATAGCTTCCATTAGCATTTGGCTCAATGGATACTAATTCCGGGTGTGGATAACTTGGATGTAGAACTTCAATAGATATTCGTTGGTGTGGTACAACTGGATTGACTTGGCCTGAAATTGTGTAGTTATCCCCATAATGATATGAAGTCTTGTCAGTTGAAATTGTCAGTGATTCTGGTACAGAATATGCGTAATGAGGTGAAAAAGTACAAAGTAGCAGAATTGAAATGATAAAAGTGAAAAGGATCAGAGTTTTCATTTCCTATCTCTGCATTCCAACGTAGTTTCCTATAATTTCAATTTCTTGAGTTCCGTTTACAAATGGAATGGTAAAGCTTGATCCATTTGCTGTAGGTACTAGGTCAACATTTTCCTCCATACCATCATCTAAAACGGTATGAAAGTCCTTGAATGGTTTATCAGATGGATTAAGATCAGTTATAAATTTTGGAATTGTTACCATGAGAGATCCATCACTTGTAGTTTGAATTTTTATTATAATACTTCTAGATTGAATATCATACTGGACTTCTTTTATTTTTCCTCCAGAAATAGTACTATTCAAGAGGTCTGTTTTCATCATGAATGGACTTGGTATATACCCCCATCCCAGTCCCAAGAGATGAAATGCAGTATGAGTTTTTACACAAGTAGGAAAATTGCCTTCTGTCTTGAAAATTAATTGAAGATCATCATTGCATTCTATATCTTTAGCTGCAATCCCAGACTTGAATTGCTTTAACGGTGAAAGTACAATCGTTTTATCCGTTTGTGCACCTAGAATGTTTTCCACAGTAAGATTTACGGATACGTTATTCACTCCACTAGTTCCATAAATTTTCCATGTTCCAGTAGTTGCAATACTTGGGATGCTAAAATCAAATGAAGAAAAATGACCGGTTTTATCTGAAAATATTTGCATAGACTTTACAGAAACACCATCAGGATCAATCAATGATAACTTGATCATTGTATTTGAATTCCACCATCCAAATATTGTAACATTGTCTCCTGGAAAGTATGAATTTTTATCAGTGTTTAGAACAATCCCGCCGCCTGTTGGTGTAAGTCCTACTGTAAAGTCTAGTTTAATTTCATCCATTCCTTCCTCAACTATGACAGAACAAACTCCTGGACTGTAAGATGATATGTCAAATGAATAGATCATAGTTCCGTTTTCAAGTGTTATGTTTTTATCTAGTTTTTGTAATCCATGTGAATCTAGTACTAGTAAATTGATGGTTGCATTTGGTTTTGCAAATATGGACAAGAATGGTTTTTCTGAATTTTGGTAATTGTTCTTATCAAGAACTGCATGAAATTTAGGATCTGGCATGGTGTTTATTCCGAATCCAAAAGCTGTTGGTAGTACCAATGATGCTACAATTACAATTATTGATAGATACAATGATTTCATTTTGTACACGTACTGGACTCGCATCTCTTAAAAAATCAGCGTATGATTCTTCCAGTTACCTTCAAAACCAGTGCAACACTTTGTCGTGGCATAAATCAGGGTACATGAATGCTGGATTTTATATTAAAAATAGAATTTTGACCCGCATACACTGAAACTGTATATTTTTGCTTAATCTCATTATAAGTATAGATGACATACTTTCCAGCAGGGAGCTGTAATGAATAATGTGCATTGTCATCAGAAAAAGTCTTCCCTACCATTGTGATACCA
>JBOGQV010000068.1:0-1665 GCA_050749145.1 Nitrosotalea sp.
ACACAGTTACCTCCCGATGCGCAGGAAAAGGTCGCCGCCCAACTTGAGAACGCCATTGCCAACGCGCTTTGGGACGCTGATTTAAACGATCCAGACAATGATGCATGGCTCAGTGAGTGGATTGCAGAGGCAAAGCAGGATGAAACTGTAGACTTTCCAGCGCCGGGCGCCTCCCCCACGTCTCCGAAAGATGGCGAGGCATGAAGTCGCGCGTCAAGAAGGCGTTTTGGAAGCTGTTCGACGCCCTCTCGCCCGAGATGCAGAAGCAAGCATACGAGGCCTATGAGCAGTTTCAGCACGACCCCTTCTCACCTGGCCTCAATTTTGAGGAGGTCAACAAACGTGTCGGCCTCTGGTCGGCGCGGGTAAATGACAATGTGCGGGTGCTGGGCTACCGCGAGGGAGACGAAATTATCTGGTTCTGGATCGGCGCCCACGCGGAGTATGAGCGCAGGAAACGGCGCGGCCACTGAGCGCATTCCAGGCACAAAAGAAAAAGACCCAGGCGCGAAGCGATCTTCACGACCTGGGCTACTTGTGGGGGTTGTTGTCTGGCTCCTCGGATAGGATTCGAACCTACAACCTAGCGGTTAACAGCCGCCCGCTCTATCATTGAGCTACCGAGGAATATGGGTTGCGGCGGGATACCATCGCCGTCCGCAGGCCGTAGTATACACCGCCGCTGTGGTTGGCGTCAACCCGAATGAGCGACGCCAACCACCGTTTCTCCACTGCTTAGCGGCTGCCCACCAGTTCGCGTTTCGGCTTGTTTGTCGTGGGCGGCTCGGGCTTGCGCCGGAACCAGGTGCGATACTCCCGCGTCTCCCAGACATCCAGAATCATACTGGCGTTAAAGATCGAGGAGAACGTACCCGACGCGATGCCGATCAACAGCGCCAGCGTAAACTCGCGGATAGATTCGCCACCGAAGAGCGTCAGCGCCGCCAGGGTAAACAGCACCGTCAGCGACGTGTTGAGCGAGCGCGTCATCGTCTGCACCAGGCTGGCGTTCACCACCGTATCGAATGATTCAGCGGTACGCCGCGACATATTCTCGCGGATGCGGTCGAACACCACAATCGTGTCGTGCACCGAGAAGCCGATGACCGTCAGCACCGCCGTCAGGAAGAGCGAGTCTACCTTGAAGCCGAAGAAGTGGCCGAAGATCGCCCACAGCCCCAACACCACCAGCGCGTCGTGCAACAGCGCGATGATAGCGCTCACGCCGAAACGCGCCGACTGCCTGAAGCTGCCCACCTTGCGGAAGGCGATGGAGATATAGACCAGGATGGCGATAGCGGCGAAAAAGACAGCCAGGATAGCGTTAAAGGTGGTGGAACTGGAGATAGAACCATCAACCGACTCGTGGCTGGGCGAATAGGCTGGGCCAAACTCGTGGATCAACTGGCTCGTGATGCTGTTCACGTCCTTGTCGTGATAGGACGTCTGTGTGTTGATCTGATAAGTCTGGCTGTTCGCGCCATTCCTCACGTCCGTCCACTTCACCGCGTACTGGTTGGCGGCGGGGGTCGCGGTGGCGGTCGCCGTCGCCGTAGCCGTCGCCGTCGCGTTAGGTGTGGCCGTGGCCGCTGTGGTGGCCGTCGCGCCAGCGGTACCAGATGTCGTCGCGTTCGCCGTCGGGGTAGCCACAGGCGTATTCTCGAC